>DASVLM010000603.1:0-1533 GCA_036384875.1 Noviherbaspirillum sp. | reverse complement strand
GGCGCCGACGGCAAGGGCAACCAGGCGATCGGCTCGGCCAACCTGACCGACAAGATCTGGCTGTACGGCGGCAGCGCCGAGACCATCATGGAAACCATCCGCAAGGGTCGCGACAACACCATGCCGGCCTTCAAGGACTTCCTCGGTGAGGCCAAGGTGCACGTGCTCGCAGCGTATGTATGGAGCCTCTCCAACGGCGGCAACCAAACCGCGGAGAAGTAAAGTAGTAGAGTAGTGAACTGCAGGCCGGGCGAAGCAGCACGTGCCCGGCCTGCAGACCCTGAAACGAAGACGGGGTTCAGGGACATTCCATCAATGCCTGGCTTGCCGCGAAGTGAAATGGCAAGGACATTGATGAAATGAATCTTGAATAAGCAAACCGAAATGAGTGATCCCGCTCCCAAAGTATCTGTCATCAAAATGTATGCCGCCCGCGAGGAAATCTATCCGCGCGAAATCAAGGGCTGGTATGCGAGCTGGCGCTGGGTCTGCGTCTGGCTGACGCAGCTGGTCTTTTACGGCACACCGTGGCTGAAATGGAACGACCGCCAGGCGGTGCTGTTCGATCTCGCCGCCCGCAAGTTCTACATCTTCGGCATCGTCCTGTGGCCGCAGGACTTCATCTACCTGGCGCTGCTGCTGATCATTTGCGCCTATTCGCTCTTCCTCTTCACCGCCGTCGGCGGACGCCTGTGGTGCGGCTACTCCTGCCCGCAGACTGTCTACACCGAAATCTTCATGTGGATAGAGCGGAAGATCGAAGGCACGCGCAGTGCGCGCATGCGTCTCGACAAGCAGCCGATGTCGGCGGAAAAATTCGCCAAGAAATCGGCGAAGCACCTCGTATGGGGCGTGTTCTCGGTCTGGACCGGCTTCACCTTCGTCGGCTATTTCACGCCCATCCATGAACTCGCGCATGAAGTCGCGACCTTCGGCCTCGGCCCGTGGGAATGGTTCTGGATCCTGTTCTACGGTTTCGCTACCTACGGCAATGCCGGCTGGTTGCGCGAGCAGGTGTGCGAATACATGTGTCCCTATGCGCGTTTCCAGAGCTCGATGTTCGACAAGGACACGCTCGTCATCACCTATGACAAGGAACGCGGCGATCCGCGCGGCGCGCGCAGCAAGACCACCGTCAACAAGAATCTCGGCGACTGCATCGACTGCTCGATGTGCGTGCAGGTGTGCCCGACCGGCATCGATATCCGCAACGGCCTGCAGTATCAGTGCATCGGCTGCGCCGCCTGCATCGACGCCTGCAATGTCGTGATGGACAAGGTCGGTTCGCCGCGCGGACTCATTCGCTACTCGACCGAAAACGCGATGCAGAATCATTTCACGCCGCAGCAGATCAAGAAACGTGCGATGCGTCCGCGCGTGCTGATCTACTTCGGCATCCTGCTGGTGCTGGTGACGGTCTTCGTCGGCACGCTCGCCACGCGCACGCCGCTGAAGGTGGACGTCATCCGCGACCGCGGCGCGATGGGACGCGAAGTGGAAGACGGCATGATCGAGAACGTGTACCGCCTGCAG
>DASVLM010000602.1:0-8069 GCA_036384875.1 Noviherbaspirillum sp. | reverse complement strand
CTCGAAGGAAGGATGGTCTTCATTGCGCGCTCCTCCATCCAGGATCAAAATCGATCATCGATAGATCGATACAAGGAATGAATCAATGTTCGAGATCAGCCAGATTCGCTGCTTCGTGGCAGTAGCCGAGGAGTTGCACTTCAGCCGTGCCGCGGAGCGCCTGAACATGACCCAGCCGCCCTTGAGCCGCCAGATCCGGCTGCTTGAACACCACGTCGGCACGCAGCTGCTTGACCGCAACAGCCGCACTGTGCGGCTGACGGCGGCGGGAAAATCGTTTTTCCCGGAAGCCGCGCGCATCCTGCGCATGGCGGAAGAAGCCGCGTCGACCGCGCGCCGGGTGGCGAAAGGCGAGCGCGGCTCGCTTGCGATCGGGTTCACTGCCGCATTCGGTTATGGAAAGCTGCCGGAGCTGGTCAGGCGGCTGCGCGAGCGCTCGCCGGAAATTTCGCTCACCTTGAAGGAACTGGTAACCAGCGCGCAGCTGGAGGCACTGGATTCGGGCCAGCTCGATATCGGCCTCATGCGTCCCCATGTCGAACACGGCGAACTTGAAACGGTGGCGCTGGCGCGCGAATCGCTGATGCTGGCAGTGCCGGAACGCGAAGCGGCGCAGTGGCCAAAGAAGCCGGCGCTCGACTGCCTGCATCAGAAGCCCTTCCTGATGTATTCCCCTTACGAAGCGCGTTACTTCTACCAGCTGCTGCATGGCTGCTTCGACCGGGCAGGTGTGAAGCCCGACATCGTCGAATACGTCGGCCAGATCCACACCATGATGGCCCTGGTCAATGCCGGCATAGGTGCGGCACTGATCCCGGAAGCCGCGACGCGGCTGCAATTCGACGGCATCGTGCTGCGCCGGATATCGACCGACCCGGCACAACCCGTCGAAACGGTGTGCTCCTACCGCAAGGATAACGACAATCCCATTCTCGACATCTTCCGGCGCGACATCCTGCAGGACTTCGGGAAGCGTTGAGCACGCGAAAAGCTTCGTCCGCCATTTCGCAACACTCATTCAAAATTTGGATTGATTGCGTCACTCATTGGTTTGATCGTGGATTGATCAGCTCTTAATATCCAGCTCATCAACAAGAACAACAAGAGTTACGCCAGCTGGAAACTGGCCATATCAATCCATTTCAAGGAGATAGTTGTGGAACAAGCACAAGCGATCAGTGCGTCTGCGGCCGGGAAGCTCGCTTCCCGCACGCGTTGGGCCGTACTCGCCATTCTTTTCATCATCACCACCATCAACTACGCCGACCGCGCGACGATCTCGATCGCCGGGCCGGAAATCAAGAAGGCGTTCGGCCTGTCGGCAGTCGAGATGGGTTACATCTTCTCCGCCTTCGCCTGGTCCTACGTGCTGGCGCAACTGCCGGGCGGCTGGCTGCTCGACCGCTTCGGCTCGAAGGTGACCTACTTCTTCAGCATCCTGCTGTGGTCGCTGTTCACCTTGTTCCAGGGCGCAATAGGCTTTTTGACCGGCGGTGCAGCGGTCGCCGCGCTGTTCCTGCTGCGCTTGCTGGTGGGCGCGGCGGAAGCGCCATCATTCCCCGGCAACAGCCGCATCACGTCGGCCTGGTTCCCGACGCATGAGCGCGGACTGGCTGCAGCCATCTTCAATTCCGCCCAATATTTCGCAACAGTGCTGTTCGCGCCGCTGATGGGCTGGCTGGTGCACAGCTACGGCTGGCAGAGCGTGTTCTACGTGATGGGCGCACTCGGCATTACCATGGCCTTCCTCTGGACGAAAACCATCTACGGCCCGAAGCAGCATCCTTCGCTCAGCGCGAGCGAGCTGCAATACATCCAGGCAGGCGGCGCTTTGGTCGACATCGACGGCGGCAAGGGCAGCAAGGGTGGCACGAACGCACGCCAGGTTGACACGCTGGCCTGCATCAAGGAATTGCTCGGCAACCGCATGCTGCTGGGCGTGTATATCGGCCAGTACTGCATCACGACCCTTACCTATTTCTTCCTGACCTGGTTCCCGGTCTACCTCGTGCAGGAGCGCGGCATGACCATCCTGAAGGCAGGCTTCGTCGCCTCTCTGCCGGCGGTCGCCGGCTTCCTCGGCGGCATCGCCGGCGGCTGGCTGTCGGATCGCCTTGCGAAACGCGGCTATTCGCTGTCGGTGTCGCGCAAGGTGCCTATCGTGTTCGGCATGCTGATGTCGATGAGCATGATCGCTTGCAATTACATCCAGGCCGACATGCTGGTGGTCGCGGTGATGTCGCTCGCCTTCTTCGGCAAGGGCGTCGGCGCGCTGGGCTGGGCAGTGGTGTCTGACACTTCTCCCAAGGAAGCGGGCGGCCTCTCCGGCGGCCTGTTCAATACCTTTGGCAATACCGCCGGCATTACCACGCCCATCGTCATCGGCTACATCGTGCAAGGCACGGGGTCCTTCGCCGGCGCGCTGGTGTTCGTCGGCGCCAATGCAGCGATGGCGATCGCCTGCTATCTGTTCATTGTCGGCGACATCAAGCGCGTCACGCTCACGAAGTCGCTGATCAAGTAAACCGATCGCACCAACAAGTATTTTCTGGAGCTTTACATGAATACCCGAACTTCCGGCGCACCTGTCGTCACCGACTTGCGCGTCATCCCGGTCGCAGGCCAGGACAGCATGCTGCTCAACCTGAGCGGCGCGCACGGCCCCTGGTTCACGCGCAACATCGTCATCCTCACCGACAGCGCCGGCAACACCGGCCTCGGTGAAGTGCCCGGCGGCGAAAAAATCCGCCAGACCATCGAGGACGCGCGCTCGCTCGTCGTCGGCAAGACGCTGGGCGAATACAACAACGTGTTGAACGCCATGCGCAGCGCCTTCGCCGACCGCGATGCCGGCGGACGCGGATTGCAGACCTTCGATTTGCGCACCACCATCCACGCCGTCACCGCCGTCGAATCCGCGCTACTCGACCTGCTCGGGCAGTTCATGAACGTGCCGGTCGTGGCATTGCTCGGCGAAGGCATGCAGCGCGACGCAGTCGAGATGCTCGGCTACCTGTTCTACGTCGGCAACCGCAGCAAGACCAACCTCAACTATCGCAGCGAACCGGATGCCAACAATGCGTGGTTCCGCCTGCGCAACGAAGAAGCGCTGACGCCGGAATCCATCGTACGTCTCGCCGAAGCAACGCAGGAGCGCTACGGCTTCAATGACTTCAAGCTCAAGGGCGGCGTGCTGGACGGCGCCGCGGAAATGGAAGCCATCATCGCCTTGCACGAACGCTTTCCCGAGGCGCGCGTGACGCTCGATCCGAACGGCGCGTGGTCGCTGCAGGAGGCGATCCGCCTGTGCCGCGACAAGCACGGCATCCTTGCCTATGCGGAAGACCCGTGCGGTGCCGAGAATGGCTATTCCGGCCGCGAAGTGATGGCCGAGTTCCGCCATGCCACCGGCCTGCCGACCGCCACCAACATGGTCGCCACCGACTGGCGGCAGATGGCGCATTCGCTGCAATTGCAATCGGTCGACATTCCGCTGGCCGACCCGCACTTCTGGACCATGCAAGGCTCGGTGCGCGTGGCGCAGCTGTGCGAGATGTTCGGCCTGACCTGGGGTTCGCATTCGAACAACCACTTCGACATTTCGCTGGCGATGTTCACGCATGTGGGCGCCGCTGCGCCGGGCAAGGTCACCGCCATCGACACCCACTGGATCTGGCAGGACGGCCAGCGCCTGACGAAGGAACCGCTGAAAATCGAAGGCGGCAAGATTCGCATTCCCGCCAAGCCCGGCCTCGGCATCGAGATCGACATGACTGAGGTGGAAAAGGCGCACCAGGCTTACAAGAACATGGGCCTCGGCGCGCGCGACGATGCGGCTGCCATGCAATTCCTCATCCCCGGCTGGACCTTCAACAACAAGCGCCCCTGCCTGGTGCGCTGAAGCGAGACGATCATGACGCAAGCAACCCCGTACAACCCCTTCCCCAACAGCTTCAAGCGCGACCTGCTGGAAGGCAAGAAGCTGATCGGCTGCTGGTCTTCGCTGGCCAACCCGTTCACCACCGAAATCCTCGGCCTCGCCGGCTTCGACTGGCTGCTGCTGGACGGCGAGCATTCGCCCAACGATTTGCAATCCTTCATCCTGCAATTGATGGCGTTGAAGGACAGCCCGAGCGCACCAGTGGTGCGCCCGCAATGGAACGACACCATCCAGATCAAGCGCCTGCTCGATGCCGGCTTCTACAACTTCCTGATTCCCTTCGTGGAGACGGCGGAAGAAGCGCAGCGTGCGGTGGCAGCCACGCGCTACCCGCCGCATGGTGTGCGGGGCGTTTCGGTGTCGATGCGCGGCAACCGCTTCGGCACGGTGGCGAATTACCAGCAGGTCAGCGACGAGAACATCATGGTGTCGGTGCAGATCGAAAGCCGCAAGGGTGTCGAGCGCATCGAGGAAATTTGCGCGGCAAACGGTGTCGATTCGGTCTTCATCGGCCCTTCCGACCTCGCAGCGGGATTCGGCCACATGGGCAACCCCGGCCATCACGAAGTGCAGGCCGCAATGGAACGCGTGCTTGCCGCCGCCCGCGCCGCCGGCAAGCCGGTTGGCATTCTCGCACCGGTGGAAGCGGATGCGCGCCGCTACATGGAAATGGGCGTGACTATGGTCGCGGTCGGCAGCGACCAGGGCCTGTTCCGCGCCGCCACCCAGGGCCTGCGCGACAAGTTCGCCGCTGCCTGAACAACATTACCCTCTTGGAGAAATCAATGAGCAAAATCGGATTCATCGGACTCGGCATCATGGGCACGCCCATGGCCGGCCACCTCATCAAGGCAGGCCACGAAGTTTTCCTCTACAGCATTTCCGGCGTGCCGGGTTCACTCGTCGAAGCCGGCGGCAAGGCTTGCGAGTCGGGCAAGGACGTCGCGCAGAAGGCGGACATTATCATCACCATGGTCCCGGATACGCCGCATGTGGCGGCCGTGCTGTTCGATGCGAACGGCGTCGCCGAAGGCCTCACCGCTGGCAAGATCGTGGTCGACATGAGCTCGATCTCGCCGGTCGAGACGAAGAAGTTCGCGGAGCGCATCAATGCGCTCGGCTGCGACTACATCGACGCGCCGGTATCGGGCGGCGAGGTCGGCGCCAAGGCAGCCAGCCTCACCATCATGGCCGGCGGCCCCGATGCGGCGTTCGAGAAGGTCAAGCCGCTGTTCGAACTGATGGGCAAGAACATCACGTTGGTCGGCGGCAATGGCGCGGGACAAACATGCAAGGTCGCCAACCAGATCATCGTGGCATTGAACATCGAAGCGGTCGGCGAAGCGCTGCTGTTCGCCGCCAAGATGGGCACCGACCCGGCCAAGGTGCGCCAGGCGCTGATGGGTGGTTTCGCGGCATCGCGCATCCTGGAAGTGCATGGCGAGCGCATGGTCAAGCGCACCTTCGATCCGGGCTTCCGCATCGAGCTGCACCAGAAGGATTTGAATCTTGCACTGTCGAGCGCACGCGCCATCGGCGTATCGCTGCCCAACACGGCGAATGCGCAGGAGCTGTTCAATGCCTGCGCCGCGCACGGCGGCAGCGGCTGGGATCATTCGGCCATGGTGCGTGCGCTGGAAAAACTCGCCAATTTCGAGATCGGCCAGCAATCCTGATACGCTGCACGCATCACAACTCCATTACGCCAACATCATTACGCTCGCCATGGAACCACGCGAACTTCTGCGCCGCATGTTTGCCGCCGCCATCGAGGCAGCACAACCCGAGCATTGCATTCCTCCCTGCCTGCCGCCAAGCAGCATCGGCCGGCTGGTCGTGATCGGCGCCGGCAAGGCATCGGCGGCGATGGCGGCTGCGGTCGAGCGCCACTGGCAAGGTCCGATGTCGGGCCTCGTGGTAACGCGCTACGGCTATGCGGTACCGTGCGAGCGCATCGAGATTGTGGAAGCGTCGCATCCAGTGCCGGATGAAGCGGGCCTCATCGCCGCGCACCGCATCATGGCGCTGGCGCAAAGCCTGACGGCCGACGACACGGTGCTCTGCCTCATCTCCGGTGGAGGTTCATCGCTGCTCGCCCTGCCCTTTGATGGCGTGACGCTGGAAGACAAGCAAGCAGTCAACCGCGCCTTGCTCGCTTCAGGCGCGACGATCAGCGAAATGAATTGCGTGCGCCGCCATCTTTCCGCCATCAAGGGCGGACGTCTTGCCGCGGCATGCCATCCGGCGAAGGTCATCACGCTGCTGATTTCCGACGTGCCGGGCGACGATCCCTGCGACATCGCGTCCGGCCCCACTGTCGGCGACCCGACCACGTGCGCCGACGCGCTGGCCATCGTCACGCGCTATGGCATCGAGCTGCCGCCGGCAGTGCGCCGCGTGCTGGAAAGCGGCGCAGGCGAGTCGGTCAAGCCGGGCGATGCGCGTCTGGCGAACAACGAGACGCACATGGTCGCCACACCGCAGATGGCACTCGAAGCAGCTGCCCGTATTGCGCGCGAAGCAGGCGTCACGCCTTACATCCTCGGCAATGCCATCGAAGGCGAGGCACGCGATGCAGGCAAGGTGATGGCAGGGATTGCACGGCAAGTCGTTGAATACGGCCAGCCATTTTCCACACCCTGTGTACTGCTTTCCGGCGGCGAAACCACCGTGACAGTGCGCGGCGCCGGACGCGGCGGGCGCAACGTGGAATTCCTGCTCTCGCTCGGTATCGCGCTCGACGGTTGCGCGCGCGTGCATGCGATTGCGGGCGATACCGATGGCGTCGACGGCCAGGAAGAAATCGCGGGCGCGATTCTCGCGCCGGATTCGCTGGCGCGCGCATGGGCATTGGGCATCAAGCCGGCCGATGCCTTGCACAACAACGACGGCCACGGCTTCTTCGGCGCGCTCGGCGATGCGGTCGTCACCGGGCCGACGCTCACCAACGTCAACGATTTCCGGGCGATACTCGTGCTCGGCGGCGACACACCCTGACAACAGATTGCGCCGTCCTGCCCAGCAGGCACGGCCCCCCTTGGAGATACCGAGATGGACGCCACAGTACAACAAGCGGCCAAAGCACCGCTCGTCATCATGATGCATCCGGACGACAACGTTGCCGTCGTCGTGCGCGACGGCGGCCTGCCGGCCGGCACGACAGTGCGTGAAGGGTTGGTGCTGCGCGAGCATATCCCGCAAGGCCACAAGGTCGCGCTGCACGCGTTGGCAAAAGGCGACCCCGTGCGCCGCTACAACGTCGTCATCGGCTATGCATTGACGGACATCGAGGCCGGCCGTTGGGTCAAC
Organism: Noviherbaspirillum sp.; assembly: GCA_036384875.1. Classification (GTDB taxonomy): domain Bacteria; phylum Pseudomonadota; class Gammaproteobacteria; order Burkholderiales; family Burkholderiaceae_D; genus Noviherbaspirillum. Next base: position 820 of record DASVLM010000602.1, on the reverse strand, counting down.
GAACACCGCATCGCGATGCCGGAAGCGCGCGGCCTCACCGACCTGCCGATCGCCACCAGGCGGGCACCAGTGCACGAGCCGCTCACCGGCTACACTTTCGAGGGCTACCGCAACGCCGACGGCTCGGTCGGCACACGCAACATCCTCGCCATCACGACCACGGTGCAATGCGTCTCGGGCGTGGTCGATTTCGCGGTCGCGCGCATCAAGCAGGAACTGCTGCCGCGCTATCCGAACGTCGACGATGTGGTGGCGCTGAACCACACGTACGGCTGCGGCGTTGCCATCGATGCGCCCGCCGCGCCCATTCCGATTCGCACCGTGCGCAACATCAGCAAGAACCCGAACTTCGGCAACGAGGTGATGGTCGTCAGCCTCGGCTGCGAAAAGCTGCAGCCAGCACGCCTGATGCCGCCGGGATCGATTGCGCTGAAGGATGCCGAAGCGCCGGACGTGGTCTGCCTGCAGGACGAGCAACACGTCGGCTTCATGACGATGATCGAATCCATCTTGGCGACCGCCGACCGGCACCTTGCCAGGCTCAATGAGCGCCAGCGCGAAACCTGCCCTGCGTCCGAGCTGGTGGTCGGCATGCAGTGCGGCGGCAGCGATGCCTTCTCCGGCATCACCGCGAACCCGGCGCTCGGCTATGCTGCCGACTTGCTGGTGCGCGCCGGAGCCACGGTGATGTTTTCCGAGAACACCGAAGTACGCGACGGCGTCGACCAGCTTACGTCGCGCGCCGCATCACCCGAGGTGGCCGATGCCATCATCCGCGAGATGGCGTGGTACGACGCCTACCTGCGCTCGGGCAGCGTGG
>DASVLM010000601.1:0-10533 GCA_036384875.1 Noviherbaspirillum sp. | reverse complement strand
GCCACCAGTTCGAACATGGCTTTCTTGCCGCCGATCGTGATGGCTTTGGCATTCAATTCCTCGATCGCCATGCGCGCGCCGTCTTCAGTGTCCTTGCCCATGTGGGCCGAAGGACCCGACAGCGGCGCGACGTGGCCGATCTTCACGACGAGGTCTTCCGCATGCACGGCGCCTTGCCATGCAAAAGCGACGATGGCGGCCACAGGCGTCAGGAACATTTTCTTGGACATTTTCACTCTCCAGGTAGTTGGTGTTGTCGATACGGATACAAAACGGCAATCGTGCGCGGCGTTGGTACGCGATCGTCAGGCGCGGTGCCTGCGATGCGACGTCGTTTCGTAAGCGCATTCTTGTATCGACGCCAATTCGTCACAAGCGACGATTTCTAACCCTGGGTATTAGCCGGGCTAATGGCATGAAAATGCAGGAAGAAGAAGCTGGGCCGAACGGCCCGCATGCAGATCAGATGCTGTCGCAAAGCCCGGCCAGCAGAGCGCTGCGGCGGATGACGAATCGTTCGCATTCGTCGACGATCCAGTCCTTGAACAAGGCAATGGCACGCTGGTTGACGGCATTGGGATTGAGGACGAGGAAATACTGCGCCGATGCGCGCACAGCGCGAGCGAAGGCAGGAACAAGCTGGCCGCGACCCAGTTCTTCCGTCACGAGCGATACGCGCGACATCGCTACGCCCTGCCCAAGCAAGGCAGCGTTGATGGCGAGCTGCGACAGATTGAACTGGTGTCCATGCCTGGCCGACTGGGCGAGTTCTTCCGACCTGTCCCCCGATGCCTCCTGCATCCATTCGATCCATTCGGCATACGAAGGCGCGCCCTCCCATGGCGAATCGTCGTGCAGCAGCGTGCACGCCGCCACGTCGGCAACAGTCGACAGCGCCTTGTGGCGCGACAGGCATTCCGGCGTGGCAACCGGCATCAGGTACTCGTCCATCAGTGGAACCACATGCAAGTCTGCCACCGAGGGGCGGTATCCGTAGAGGATCAGCGCATCCACTTCCTCCGCTGCCATGCGTGCCGCTGTCATGCCGAACAGTTCGCCGCGCAGGCGAATCTCGATGTCGCGATTGTGCTCGGAAAACCCGGAGAGGCGCGGCATCAGCCACATCATCGAAAACGAGGGCGAGGAGCGAATCACGAGCGGTCTTGCCGAGGCATGCGGCTGGATGGATTGCAGTTCATCCTCCAGGTCCTGCAGCAGGCGGGTGACGAGCCCGTAGAGCCGTTCGCCTTCTGTGGTAAGCACCAGGCCTTTCGGAAGGCGGTTGAAGAGCTTGACGCCGATCTGCTCTTCCAGGCCCTTGATCTGCTGGCTGATGGCGCCCTGCGTCACATGCAGTTCCTCCGCCGCGCGCGTGAAGCTGCAGTTTCGTGCGGCGGCATCGAAGTACTTGATCGCATGAAGAACGAGGGGAGTGACAAGCTTGCTGCGTGCCATGGCGGTCTCCAGCGGGAGATTGATTGATTGACAGGCCGATTATAGCCATGCGTGCGGCGTACGGCGATGCATTAGGGACGCTAATGCCGTCGAATAGAAATCGTGGTTTGCGCGCGCAAGTCGGATCACGAAGAATCCGCTCTACCCCAACACGCAGGACGTCCCATGCGCAAGCCACTCATCGGCATCACGCCCGACCGCAGCGAATCCGCGGAAAACATCGAGTCGTATTTCTTCATTCGCCGCAACTATTGCACCGCCGTCGCCGTTGCCGGCGGCACGCCGCTGGTGCTGCCGTACCAGATGGAGACCATTGATCGCTACCTCGACACGATACAGGCGCTGGTCGTCACCGGCGGCATGTTCGACGTCGATCCCGCAACCTACGGCATGCCTTCGCATTATCCGGATGAACTCACACTGAAGGCGGACCGTACCAGGTTCGAGCGGGCGATGCTGCACGGCGCGCTCAAGCGCAACATGCCGCTGCTCGGCATCTGCGGCGGCATGCAACTGCTTGCCATCGAAATGGGCGCCAAGCTCATCCAGCACATTCCTTCGGAAATCGATACCGACATCGAGCACAAGCAGGAACAACCATGCAGTCGCGCTGCGCATGCCATCGAGGTAAGGCCCGGCACGCTGCTGCACAAGATACTCGGCACCGGCGAATGCGTTGTGAACAGCCTGCATCACCAATCGGTGATGGGCGGGAACGGCAACTTGCAGGTTGCAGCGGTTGCGGCCGACGGCGTGATCGAAGCAGTCGAAGTGCCGGGCCGCCCGTTCTGCCTGGGGGTGCAATGGCACCCGGAATATCGCGTGAACGCGCACGACAAGAACCTGTTCAAGGCATTGGTGGATGCAGCCGAGGCATTCGTGCCGCGGTTGTCCGATATCTGAAGTCGCACAACGGAGGCTGGCATGACTGGACGCGCCGTGGCTGTATCCCAATTCCTGCAAAGCCCATCCTGCCATTCGCTGGCATTGGCGACGGCAGTGCTGGAACGATTCGTCGCTCGCGCACCGCGCGCCTGCAGCGTCGCCCAGATGTTGCGCGACACCGACTTTACGCCGAAGCACGTGAGCGCAATTTGCGCCGCACTGTGCAAGCTGCAGCTGATCTCGCCGGTCAACAACGGCACGGCGTGGATTCTTCGCAGGCACCCAGGCGACATCACGCTGCAGGAAGCCTGGGAAGCCGCATTGATCGTCGATGCGGGTTTGCGCGGAAGAGACTCTGCCGAGACAGAGACCGCCAGCGACAGGGAAATCGACCTGCTGATGCAGCAGGCTGCCTTGTCGATCAGCCAGATTGTTGCGGCGCAGTTGCGGAAGTTCCAGCTCGATCGCGTGAATACCTCGCGCTGGGGCTTGCTCGGCATAGTGTGAGAGTGAACCCGGTGAGAGTGAACCCGTCGCGGTGGTAACGGCGATGCCGCACACCCGGCGCTTGATTCAGGAAAGTCAGCTTGACCATGAAGATATGTATCGTCGGCGCCGGCATCATCGGCGTCACTACCGCACACGCGCTCGCCAGGCGAGGACATGAGGTGACAATCCTCGATGCCGCACAAGGGCCGGCACTTGGAACGAGCCATGCCAACGGCGGGCAATTGAGTTATTCCTATGTGGCGCCGCTGGCGGATGCTTCGATATGGAAAAACATCCCGGCCTACCTCTTCGGCAGCAACTCTCCCTTGACGCTGCGGCCGACGCTCGACCTGGCGCAATGGACATGGCTGCTGCGCTTCCTGCGCGCCTGCAACAGCAGGCAATCGGCACGCACGACAAAGCTGCTGCTCGACCTGGCCTTCTACAGCCGCGAATGCCTGGCGGCGGTGATGGATGAACTGCCTCTGGACTTCGATTTTCGTACGGCGGGCAAGCTGGTGATGCTGCCCTCGCCGAACGCGATGCGGAGTGCGGAACGGCAGGTGAAATACCAGGCCGGGTTCGGGTGCGAGCAGCATATGCTGAATGTCGACGAGTGCGTTGCTGTGGAACCGGCGCTGGAAGCGTCGCGGCAGCGCTGGGCGGGCGGCGTTTATACGCCTTCCGAACAGGTGGGAGATTGCGCGGCGTTCTGCGAGCAGCTTGCACATCAGTCGTCGATTCGCTACGGCGGTCTCTCATTCATTGGCAATGCCACCGTGACCGGTGCCATCGTCAAGCAAGGAAAGGTGTCGGCCTTGCTGACTTCGGCAGGCGAAATCGGCGCCGATGCTTTTGTCATGGCAAACGGCGCCAATGCAGCGCGGCTTGCATCGGCCATGGGATTCCACCTGCCTGTCTATCCGCTCAAGGGCTACAGCATCACCTTCGACACAGCACGAACGGATGAGATTCCTGCGGTGAGCGTCACCGACCTGGCGAAGAAGATCGTCTACGCGAGACTGGGTTCCAGGCTGCGAGTGGCGGGCCGGCTTGAAATTGTCGGCCACCACTTGCAGGTGGACCGCAGGCGAATCCGCGCGCTTGCCGGCGAAGCACACGCGCTGTTCCCGGCCCTGCAAGCAGAAACGCCGATGCAAACAGGCTGGGCCGGAGCGCGGCCCGCCACTCCATCCGGCCTGCCCTTCATCGGCGCGTCGCCGCTGGCAAATCTCTATCTCAATACCGGCCACGGGGCGCTCGGCTGGACGCTGGCTTGCGGCAGCGCCGAATTGCTCGCCAGCCTCATCTGCGGCGAGCGCCCGTACATCGATGCCGCGCCGTTCGCCTATAACGAACCACACTGACAAAGGATGAACATGCAAGTGATTGACAACCGGACCGTTGCGTCGGTACTGACGGTGGAGAAGGCGATTGCCGTGATGCGCGAAGCATTCGAAAGTTATGCCGCCGGCGGTGCCATGCAGGAGCGGGTACGCATCGATTGCGGCAAGACGAAACTGAGCATGATGGGTGCGATCCTGCCTGGACGCGACGCGGTCGGTGCAAAGATATACACCACGATCAACGGCCGCTTCACCTTCCTGGTCGCGTTGTTCTCCGCCGACGACGGGCGGCTGCTCGCCGTCATGGAAGGTGACGCGATGACGGAATTTCGTACCGCCGCGGTAACGGCGATTGCAGCGGATGCATGTGCGCCACAAGACGCGAAGGTGCTGTCCATCTTCGGGACCGGCGTGCAGGCGCGCGCCCACGTGCCAGCGTTGCTGGCCGTACGGAAGTTTTCTGAAATCCTGGTGCACGGCATCGAAGGCACCCGCGAATTTGCAGAATGGGTGGCATCGCGTTTCGACATTCCATGCAGGCCGGTTGAAGCGGCGGATGCAGCGGCCTCCGCGGACGTGATCGTTACCGCGACGCGATCTGCGTCGCCGCTGTTCGATGGCCACCTTGTCAAACCGGCGGCGTTCGTTGCCGCCATCGGGTCCAGCAAGCCGGATACGCGGGAAGTGGATGAAGCGCTCGTCAAGCGCGCATCGAGAATCGTGGTGGAATGGAAAAGGCAGGCGATGCAGGAAGCCGGCGACCTGCTTCTTTGCGAAGCGGGCGCGTTCGACTGGGAAGCCGTGTCGGAACTGGGAAGCGAACTTGCGAAGCCGGGTGCGAAGAGAACAGCGCCCGGTGTGGTGCTGTACAAGGCGATAGGCGTCGGGCTGGAAGATGTGGCGCTGGCGGAATTCGTCTATCGCAGCTTGTTGGCGCGGGGAACGTAAGGAGATTGACTTGCGGCAGCCGGCTATCCAGTGCTGGCTGCCAGCACTCTCGCCGCCCCTCTTCCTGCACGGCAAGGCATTCCCCCGCTGTTGAAAAAATACAACTTCTCGGCCATTCCACCGGTCGAAGTGCCGCTTGGCGCCAGCCACGGCACTTGAGGCGCAGACAGTTCGTCGCCCCCACTCCTTCCCAATCCCGATTTCCTCTTTATAGTGAAAGAGCAAGGACCGGTTTTCCCTCCGGAACAGCCTGCGCCCGGGGATTTTCCGCCAATCACCGCATATAACCGCAACCATATAGCGGGTATGCGCAACAACCGCTGATCGGCCCCCGGGTTTCTTGCATGATCCGCTTAACCATTGTTCATATGCCAGTTTCCGGATACCCGACATGGATCATGCCGTATAGCAGGGTGCAAGGGTGGTGCTAACCTTCTGATCCAGTCACACAACAAGGAACAAGGCGGAGCCAGCATGTCCCAACCCATTCGTTTCTATTTTCGCGGCGCGGTGCAAGAGGTGGCGGATGCGTCCCCCACCCAGACCATCCTGCAGCACGTGCGCGAACATCATCATTGCACCGGCACCAAGGAAGGCTGTGCCGAAGGCGATTGCGGCGCGTGCACCGTCGTCATCGGCGAACTGAAGGACGGCCAGGTCGAACTGAAGGCGGTCAATTCCTGCATCCAGTTCGTACCCACGCTCGACGGCAAGGCGCTGTTCACCGTCGAAGACCTGAAGCAATCCGACGGTTGCCTGCATCCCGTACAGCAGGCGATGGTGGAATGCCATGGCTCGCAGTGCGGTTTCTGCACGCCGGGCTTCGTGATGTCGCTGTGGGGCCTCTACCTCAAGCATGACGGCCAGGGCCATCCCGAGCGTAAGGAAATCGACGATGCGCTGTCCGGCAACCTGTGCCGCTGCACCGGCTACCGTCCCATCATCGAGGCCGCGCAGCGCATGATGGACCTGCCCAAGGCCGAGTTCGATCGCGCGGCCGTGGCGCAATCGCTCAAAGGCATCCAGCGCGACGAGATGCTGACCTATACCCATGGCGGCGTGTCCTTCCACGTGCCGCTGACCCTCGCGCAGCTCGCGGACATCCGCGCCGCCAAGCCGAAGGCCACCCTGCTCTCCGGCTCGACCGACGTCGGCCTGTGGGTGACCAAGCAGATGCGCGACCTGGGCGACATCATCTACATCAACCAGGTCGCCGAGCTTCAGCACGTTGCTGAAAAAGACGGCATGCTCGAAATCGGTGCGGCCGTGCCGCTCAACGATGCGTATGCCGCTGCCTGCAAGCACTACGGCAATGAGCTGTCGGAACTGTGGCAGCGCTTTGCCTCGCTGCCGATCCGCAATGCCGGCACGCTCGGCGGCAACGTCGCCAACGGATCGCCGATCGGCGATTCCGCGCCGTGGCTGATCGCACTCGGTGCCGAGATCGTCCTTTACAGCACCGAAGGCCGGCGCACGATGCCGCTCGAAGCCTTCTATCTCGATTACCAGAAGAAGGACCTGCGTCCCGGCGAATTCGTCGAGGCGGTGCGCGTGCCGCTGCCCAAGGCCGGCCTGCGCTTCCGCACCTACAAGCTGGCCAAGCGCTTCGACCAGGACATCTCTGCCGTATGCGCCGCGTTCGCCATCACGCTCGACGGCGACAAAGTCAGCGAGGCACGCATTGCCTTCGGCGGCATGGCAGCCACGTCGCGCCGTGCGCCGAAAGCGGAAGCCGCACTGAACGGCCAGCCGTGGAATGAAGCAACGCTGGAAGCGGCGATCGCCGCGCTGGCCCAGGACTACACCCCGCTCACCGACATGCGCGCGACCGGCGCTTACCGCATGAAGACGGCACAGAACTTGCTGCGCCGCTTCTGGCTGGAAACGCGGCCCGATGCACCGTTGCCGGCCACGGCGGTCAATGCATTCGCTTGCGCGTGAGAAGGAGAAGAGAATGAACACCCAGACCGAATCCTTCCTGAAGCAAAAGACCAACGCCGCCGACTGGGCCGCCGTGGGCGTGCCGCTGCCGCATGAATCCGCCGTGCTGCATGTGCTCGGCGAAGCAACCTATACCGATGACATCCGCGAGCAGCAGGGCACGCTGCATGCCGCGCTCGGCATGTCGTCCAAGGCGCATGCGAAAGTGCGCGGCATCGACCTTTCCGCCGTGAAGGCATCGAAAGGCGTGGTCGCGGCCTACACCGCACAGGACATCCCCGGCACCAACGATTGCGGCCCCATCATCCACGACGATCCCATCCTTGCCGACGGCCTCGTGCAATACGTCGGCCAGCCGATCTTCGTGGTGGTCGCCGATACGCATGACAACGCCCGCCGCGCCGCGCGCCTGGCGAAGGTCGATTACGAGGAACTGCCCGCCATCCTCACGCCGCAGGAAGCGAAGAAGGCGCAGTCCTTCGTGCTGCCGCCGATGCACCTCGCACGCGGCGATGTGCAACGCGCCTTCGAGCAGGCGCCGCATCGCGTCAAGGGCGAGCTGTATGTGGGCGGCCAGGAACAGTTCTACCTCGAGGGCCAGATCTCCTACGCAATCCCGAAGGAAGGCGGCGGCATGCATGTGTATTGCTCGACGCAGCATCCTTCCGAGATGCAGCATGTGGTCGCACATGCGCTGGGCCTGCATTCGCATGACGTGCAGGTGGAATGCCGGCGCATGGGCGGCGGCTTCGGCGGCAAGGAATCGCAGTCTGCGATGTGGGCAGCAGTTGCTTCAATCTGCGCGGCCAAACTGAAGCGCCCGGTGAAGCTGCGCGCCGACCGCGACGACGACATGATGGTCACCGGCAAGCGCCACTGCTTCCACTATGAATACGAAGTCGGTTACGACGATGCGGGCCGCATCCTTGCTGCGCGTGTCGAGATGGTGTCGCGCGCCGGCTACTCGGCCGATCTGTCCGGCCCGGTCGCCACGCGCGCGGTCTGCCACTTCGACAATGCCTACTACCTGTCGGACGTGGACATCCATGCGATGTGCGGCAAGACCAACACGCAATCCAACACCGCCTTCCGCGGCTTCGGCGGCCCGCAGGGTGCGATCGCGATCGAGAACATCATCGAGGAAATCGCGCTCAAGCTCGGCAAGGACCCGCTCGACGTGCGCAAGCTGAATTTCTACGGACGGAGCGACGAGGAAGGCCGCAACGTCACGCAATACGGCCAGAAGGTGCATGACAACGTCATCCACGAACTCGTCGCCGAACTCGAAGCGAGCAGCAAATACCGCCAGCGCCGCGCTGCGACGCGTGCCTTCAATGCGACCAGCCCGGTGCTGAAGAAAGGCATTGCGATCACGCCGGTGAAGTTCGGTATCGCCTTCAACATCACGCACCTGAACCAGGCCGGCGCGCTGGTACATGTGTATGTCGACGGCTCGGTGCTGGTGAACCACGGCGGCACCGAAATGGGCCAGGGCATCAACACCAAGGTGGCGCAAGTGGTGGCGCATGAACTCGGCCTCGATCTTGGCCGCGTGCGCGTCACTGCCACCGATACCAGCAAGGTCGCCAACACTTCGGCCACCGCTGCTTCGACCGGCGCCGACCTGAACGGCAAGGCGGCGCAGGATGCGGCACGCCAGATCCGCGAACGCCTCACCGCTTTCGTCGTCGAGACATCGCGGGTCAATGCATCGAAGATCGCGTTTGCCGATAACCACGTCATCATCGACGGCAGCCCCGAGCCTTTCGAATCGCTGGTGCGCCGTGCCTACAATGCGCGCGTGCAGTTGTGGTCCGACGGTTTCTACGCCACGCCCGGCCTGCACTGGGACTCGGCCACCATGACGGGCAGCCCCTTCTTCTATTTCGCCTATGGCGCGGCCGTCTCGGAAGTGGTGGTGGACACGCTCACCGGCGAATGGAAGCTGCTGCGCGCCGATGCGCTCTATGACGCCGGCAACTCGCTCAATCCGGCGATCGACATCGGCCAGGTCGAAGGCGCCTTCATCCAGGGCATGGGCTGGCTGACGACGGAAGAATTGTGGTGGAACAAGGACGGCAAGCTGATGACGCACGCGCCCTCCACCTACAAGATCCCCGGCGTGTCCGACTGCCCTTCCGACTTCCGCGTGCAGCTCTTCAAGAACCGCAATGCATCGGACAGCATCCATCGCTCGAAAGCTGTGGGAGAACCGCCGCTGCTGCTGCCGTTCTCGGTGTTCTTCGCGATTCGCGATGCGATCGCTGCCGTCGGCGACTACCGTTGCAACCCGCCGCTGAACGCGCCGGCCACCAGCGAGGAAATCCTCGACGCGGTCGATGCGGTACGCGCCATGGCGAAGAAGGCAGCCTGAGATGGACTGGCTCGCCGCGCTCAATACGCTCCACAACACGTCCGGCTCGCAGGCCGTGCCGGCGGTGCTCGTCACCGTCGCCGTGGTCGAGGGATCGAGCCCGCGCGAAACCGGCGCGAAGATGGTGGTGACGCAGGTGGCGCAGTTCGACACCATCGGCGGCGGCCACCTGGAGTTGCGCGCATGCGAGATCGCGCGCGAGATGCTGGCATCGCCTTCGTCTTCCCCTGCACGCCGCATCGAGCGCTTCCCGCTCGGGCCGAGTCTCGGGCAGTGCTGCGGCGGCGTGGTGCATCTTGCCTTCGAACTGGTCGAGCCTGCTGCTGCCGGCTTGTTCAGGACGATCGCCGCGCACTGCCGCGAGCGCGGCGACAACTGGCGCCTCGTGCCGCTCGACGACGAGCAAGCGAGCATTCTGATCGATGCGCGCGGACAGCTTCTCGCCGGCGACACACCGGCGCCGCTGGAGTTCGACTTCGCACAGCCCTGCCACGTGCTGAAGGACGACGACGGCAAGCGCTGGCTCATCGATCCCTGCCGCGCATGGCGCCAACACCTTGTGCTGTTCGGCGCAGGCCATGTCGGTGCGGCCATCGTGCGCGCCATGGCGGATCTGCCCTGCCATGTTACGTGGGTAGATGAACGCGACGACATGTTTCCCGCCATCGTTCCCGCGAACGTGAAGTTCGAAGCGACCGACACGCCGGAAGCCGTGGTGGACGAAGCGCCGCATGGCGCCAGCTATCTCGTGATGACGCACAGCCATGCGCTCGACCAGCGCCTCTCCGAAGCGATCCTGAAGCGCAACGACGCGCTGTGGTTCGGCCTGATCGGCTCGAAGACCAAGCGCATGCAGTTCGAACACCGCCTCATCGATCGCGGCATTCCGCGCGAGCGTTTGCAGGACATGACCTGCCCTGTCGGCATTGCGGGCATCACCGGCAAGGCGCCGGCGGTGATTGCCGCATCGGTGTGCGCGCAACTGCTGCAGGTGTGGGAAGAAGCGGAGCGTGATGCGGCGGCCCGTGCTGCGCGTCTCTCCGCATTGATTCAACACTAAAAAACATTAGGGAATTCACTCAATGAGCATCAACT
>DASVLM010000600.1:0-16535 GCA_036384875.1 Noviherbaspirillum sp. | reverse complement strand
CGTCGGCCAGCGCGCCCATGATGGTCTTGGGGCCGACGGTGTCGACCACTTCAATGTTGGGCATCGCGCGCAGCGACTGTTCGATCAATGATGATGACAAGGGCTGCAAGCCCATCAGTTGCATGCCCGGCGTGCGGCGTGCCGTGACGAGGAATTGTCCCTTGCGCGACGTCACCGTGCGGCGATCGCCGGCAGGCTGCTGGGTGCCCTGCTGACCGCCATCGAAAGCGGATGGTCCCGCTGCGGACGAGCCGCCGGCCTGCGGCGGCGAAGCAGCGCGCTTGGGATTGTTGCCCTGCCCGTCCGCGCCTTGCGATTGCGACGTGTTATCCGATGCAGAGGCGTTTCCCGATTCAGGATTCTTTGCCATGAGTGTTTCCTTCCATGCTGAGCTAATTGCCGCCGTTCTCGAACAGGGAGAGTGGACGGTCGCGTTCGATGATCAAGCGATTGTTGGCGTTCGGTGCGGAGAACTGCTGCTGCAAGGCTTGCGCCTTCTCGTGCGGCATGACGAACACCGCGGTATGCGGCGCACCGGGCGGACCGATGGTGTCGGCCAGTTCCAGCTCCGAGTCCGCGCGCGCCTGCTCGATGAAGTTGGCGACGGCTTGCGGATCGTCGGAATGGATGATGTACCGGCCCTTGTCGGGGCCGGGCGTAAGCAACGGCATGCGGACTCTCCTCGAAAACGCCGGAACGGCGCCTCGTGACAAAAAGTCAGCGAGTGGCGCCGTCCGGACGTGCCTTACGAACGTAGTTTCGGACGTGCTTTACCGAGTGCTCGAAGTGCTGCTGCGATCAATGAATCGTCGGTTGCTGCTGCCCGATGCTGGACGAACTGCCAGACGCCTGCTGTGGCTGCTGGAATCCTTGCTGGAAGCCTTGATAGCCGCCCTGCCCCTGGCCATACATTTGCATCTGCGATGGATCCGCACCGAAGGGCAGCATGCGGCCGAACTGTCCCGCCATGCTGCCTATCGTCCCGCCCAGGCTGCTGTTGCCGAAGGCGCCGCCGATCGCGCTGCCCAGCGGTTGACCCACCTGTCCCAGCAGATTGCCGAACCAGCCTTGCGGCGACATTTGCTGAGCTTGTTGCGGCTGCTGCGCCTGCTGCAGTTGCTGCAATTGCTGCAGTTGCTGCAGTTGTTGCTGGTAAGCCTGTGCGATCGGATCGGCACTGAACGGCAGCATGCGGCCAAGCTGGCCGGCCACACTGCCTATCGTGCTGCCCAGGCCCTGCTGACCAAACGCGCCGCCGATGGCACTGCCCAGCGGTTGCCCGACCTGCCCCAGCAGATTGCCGAACCATCCCTGCGGCGACATTTGCTGAGCTTGTTGCGGCTGCTGCGCCTGCTGCAATTGCTGGAGCTGCTGCAGTTGTTGCAATTGCTGTTGCTGGTAAGCCTGCGCGATCGGATCGGCACTGAACGGCAGCATGCGGCCAAGCTGGCCGGCCACACTGCCTATCGTGCTGCCCAAGCCCTGCTGACCAAACGCGCCGCCGATCGCGCTACCCAATGGTTGCCCCACCTGCCCCAGCAAATTGCCGAACCAGCCTTGTGGCGATAGCTGCTGCTGATATGCCTGCGACATGGGATCGGCACTGAAGGGCAGTATGCGACCGACCTGGCCCGCGAGACTGCCGATGGCGCTGCCCAAACCTTGCTGGCCGAATGCACCGCCGATCGCACTGCCCAGCGGCTGCCCAACCTGTCCCAGCAGATTGCCGAACCAGCCCTGCGGCGATAGTTGCTGCTGTTGCAGTTGCTGGAGTTGCTGCAACTGCTGCTGATACGCTTGCGCAATCGGATCGGCGCTGAACGGCAATATGCGGCCGACCTGTCCCGCGAGGCTGCCGATGGCGCTGCCCAAACCTTGCTGGCCGAATGCGCCGCCGATCGCACTGCCCAGCGGTTGCCCGACCTGGCCCAGCAGGTTGCCGAACCAGCCTTGCGGCGACAGTTGCTGCTGCTGTTGCAGTTGCTGGAGTTGTTGCAGCTGCTGCTGGTACGCTTGCGCCACCGGATCGGCGCTGAAGGGCAGGATCGAACCACCGATACCGCCGGCGATCTGGCCGATCTGCGAACCGAGGTTCGGATTGCCGAACAGGCTGCCGATGCCGCGCCCGGCGAGTCCGCCCAGCGGTGCGCCGATCAGGCTGCCGAAGAATCCCTGCGGCTGCAGCTGCTGACCGAGTGCAGGATTGAATCCGCCCTGGAATCCGCCGGAAAAGTTTTGCTGGAGTTCGTTCATCTTTCGATCCTCAATGTGAATGTGCGGCTGGCTGCCCCGTGCAAAGCAAACGAATGTGACCGTCCCCGGCGCGGCATGGCTTGCCGCTCCGTCCTCTCCTGTTGCGATCGATGTAATCAGAATGCGCCAGGGCTTTGCACTGCGCGCTGTGTTGCGTTGTTGGTGGATGTCGATGCTCCGCTCCGCACGACAAGGGTCGCGGACGCAAAGCTGCCGTCATCAGCCAAGGCCTGGCGATGGATGAATGGCTGGTCGATGTCGGCAGCCCGTAGTGTCGTCGTCGAGCGCGGGCTTTTCAAGCACAATTCCAGTGCATTTGACAGCGCTCAAACGGGCTGTTCGGAACGTAATGTGTAAGCCTGATGCATCGGCCGCAAAGCCTTTATCCATGCGGGTTTTGGCCCGATCGGTCGAAATTTGTACACGGATGTCACGGCGATGGCGCACGCCGCACGGTTCAGTTGCGCATCTCTGCAGCAAACAGTTGCACGTTGGCGCGCCCAACTTTCTTGGCGTAGTACATGGCGGCATCGGCGGCGCTCAACAGATCTTCGGTGTTCTGGCCGTCGCCGGGGAACATGCTGATGCCGATGCTGGGAGTGACGGAAAGATCGTGCCCGTCGATGGCATAAGGTTGTGCAAGCGCGGTGAGTACGCGCTGCGCGGTATCGGCTGCGGCGGTGGCGGAAGTCATTTCAGGCAGCACGATGACGAACTCGTCGCCACCCACGCGCGAAACGGTATCGACGCCGCGCAGCAGGCTGCGAAGGCGCACTGCCACGGCTTGCAGCAGCAGGTCGCCGATGCGATGGCCGAGCTTGTCGTTGATCGGTTTGAAGCGGTCCAGATCGATGAACAGCACGGCGACCTGCCTGCCGTTGCGCCGCGCCATCTCCATTGCCTGTTCGAGGCGGTCTTCGAGCAGGCGCCGGTTCGGCAGGCCGGTCAGCGCATCGTGGTTGGCGAGATAGCGGATCTGCTGTTCGGCGAGCTTGCGCTCCTGGATTTCCGCGTGCAGGCGCGCATTGGCCTTCGCCAGTTCGCGCGTGCGTTCCTCGACGCGCTGTTCGAGTTCGTCGCGCGCGCGCAGCAAGGCTTCCTGCGCGTTCTTGCGTTCGGTGATGTCTTCGGTGATGTAGATCGCACCCTTGCTGCGGTCGGCCGGATCGAGCGCGCGGCCGATCAGGCGGCACCAGAACAGGCTGCCGTCGCGCCGCATGAGTTGCAGTTCGGTGTCGAAGCGGCGGCCGTCGAGCAGGATGGGCCGCGCCATTGCACTCAGGTCTTCGTAGACCGCATCGCTCGGATAGACGGCGCGCGTGGACTGCCCGATCAGCGCAGCGCTGGGCCAGGCAAACATCTCGGAGAAGCGTTCGTTGCAGCGGATGAACTGGTGCTTGCGCGTGAAGGCAATCCCCAGCGTCGCATTGTCGAGGATGGCCTGGTACTCCAGCAGCCGGTGACGCAATTCGTCATCGCTGCCGATCGCTGGATCGTCAAGTGTGCTGTTGGAAAAAATACTGCCTCCGCGCGGCTCTTGTTTTTTGATCAACAGTGCGCCGGAGTTCAGTGCATGACGATATTGCCAGATGTTGCCGTTTCGTCGCTGGCCCGTGTGGAAGAAGGCCGTGGCACGCTATTGAGTTGTTTAATTGGAACAACACGATATCGTACTCTTTCCTCAACGAAATAGCGTTAGTTTTTAGGTATTTTTGCGCCAATCCGGCGCTTTCCCCACCGGATTGGCAAAACCTGCGTTCAGAATACCTTGTAGATCTGGCCGGTCTGCAACCCGTCCACGCTGCGCGCATACGCCTTCGCCACCCGCGCCGCCGGCACCGCTTCGAAGCCGAGGAAGTAGGGGCCGTAGGCTTCCATCGATTCCTGCAGCACATTGGGGCTGACCACGTTGATGCGCAAGCCGCGCTGCAGCTCGATCGCCGCGCCGCGCACGAAGCCCTCGACGGCGGCATTCACCATCGATGCATCGACGCCGTAGCGGATCGGCTGCTCGGCCACGATGCCGCTGGTCAGCGTGATCGAACCGCCGTCGTTCAAATGGTGCTGTGCCACGAGCGCGACGTTCACCTGGCCCATCAGCTTGTCCTGCAGGCCGATGTTGAGCTGTTCCGGCGTGACCTCGGCAAGCGGACCGAAATGCAGGCTGCCGGCGGCCACCACCACCGCGTCGGCCTTGCCGATCTTGTCGAACATGGCGCGCACGCTGTCGATCTTCGTGATGTCCGCCTGCACCTGGCCGCCGGAACGGCCGACGGTGAGGATTTCATGGCGGGCCCCAAGTTCTTCCACGACTGCGCGGCCGACGGTACCGGATGCGCCGATGACGATGATTTTCATGCTCTTCTCCTGATTGGTTGGTTGGGCTGGGCGGCAGCGCCGCGTCAGTGAGACCATTATCGATTGACACCTATCCGGAATAAATAAGATAGGATGAAGTTCATTAATAACCAATGGTTAGCAATCGATGGACAGGCTCAGGAGCATGGAAGTCTTCGTCGCGGTGGTCGATGCCGGCAGCTTCACGGCGGCGGCGGAGATGTTCGCAATGTCACCGGTGATGGTGGGCAAACACATCCGCCAGCTCGAAGAGCGGCTGGGCGCGCGGTTGCTGGCGCGCACCACGCGGCGCCAGAGCCTGACCGAAATCGGCCGCCAGTACGCCGAGCGCTGCCGCCAGATCCTGGCCGACATCAAGACTGCCGAATCCGGCGCCGAGGCCATGCGCAGCACGCCGCGCGGCACATTGCGCATCAGTGCGCCGGTCTCGTTCGGCACGCAGCGGCTGGCGCCGGCGATGACCGACTACCTTGCCGCCCACTCCGAGGTCAGCCTGGACCTCGACCTGAGCGACCGCATGGTCGATCTCGTCGAGGAAGGCTACGACGCCGCCATCCGCATCGGCGAATTGCGCGACTCCACGCTGGTGGCACGGCCGCTGACGGAATACCGCATGATGCTGTGCGCGTCGCCGGAGTACTTGAAGCAGGCCGGCACGCCGAAAACGCCGGAAGACCTTGCGCACCACCAGTGCCTCGACTTCGCGCCGCTGAACCGCCGCGTGCGCTGGAACCTCAACGGCACCGAATCGGAATTCCCCGCCAGCCGTTTCCGTTCCAACCAGGGCCAGGCGCTGCGCATGGCGGCATTGCGCGGCTACGGCATTCTCCTGCAGTCCGAAGCGCTGCTCGGCGAAGACGTGGCGGCAGGCAGGCTGGTGCCCGTGCTCGAGGAATACCTGCCGGCGCCGCGCCCGGTATCGCTGGTCTATCCGCGCGACAGGCTGGCGACGCCGAAGATGACCACCTTCATCGCCTTCATGCTGGAGCGCTTCGGCACGCAGGCGGGCAAAAAGCGAGGATAAAAAAACCGGACTCATGGTCCGGTCTGTCTTTTTACTCGTATTTGCCGTGTGCCAGAAAATTCATCAGCTTGTCGACTTCGGTGCGTTCGCTGACGGTGCGGCTCTGGATGAATTTCTGCATCGCCTTCGGATCGGTCTTGGAAAGCTTCGTCAGTTCCTCGATCGACATCACCTGCTCCTGCGATTGCTGTGCCTGCTGCTTCTGCGCGCCCTGCGATGCAATCAGCGAGCTTGCAGATATATTGGACGCCTGTTTTGCATGGCCGGCCAGCGACAACGCATTGAGGATGTCTTCGCTGCGCCAGGCAAAGGCGCAGATGGAAATGAGGATGAGGATCAGGGTTCCCTTCATGGCTTGCTCCGGGGGAGGAAATTGAAAGAACGGCACATTACCATGCCGACTATCCGGCGGGCATCCCATGATCATGTGACGCCGGGCGCGACTCCGGCTGAAGCGCTACACTGCCCCTTTTGTCCCATTTCGCTCATTCACCAAGACCCATGAAAATTGCCATTTATGGAGCCGGCGCCATCGGCGGATTGTTGGGCGCCCGACTGGCCGCCATCGGTTGCGATGTCGGCGTCGTCGCCCGCGGCGCCACGCTCGATGCCATTCGCCGGCACGGCTTGCGCGTCGAAGACAACGGCCGCTCGATTGCCGCACCGGCACGCGCCGAACAGGACCCTGCCGCACTCGGCGTGCAGGACATCGTGATCGTCGCCGTCAAGGCCACCGCGCTGCCCGACGTGGCCGCGCACATCGCGCCATTGATCGGACCGCGCACGCTCATCGTCACTGCGATGAACGGCGTGCCGTGGTGGTTTTTCGAAAGCGGGAATGCTCCGCATGCCGGCATGCGCATCGCCGCGCTCGATCCGGACGGCACGCTGGCGAAGGCGATCCCGATCGCGCAGGTGATCGGCTGCGTGGTGCACCTGTCGAGCTCCTGCCCCGAACCCGGCCTGGTGCGTCTCGGTTTCGGCAACGGACTGATCCTCGGCGAGCCGGCCGGCGGCACATCTGCGCGTGTCGACGAACTCGCCGCACTCTTCACACGCGCCGGCTTCGATGCAAAAGCCAGCGCCGACATCCGCAGCGACATCTGGTACAAGCTGTGGGGCAACATGACGATGAACCCGATCTCGGCCATCACCGGCGCCACCTGCGACCGCATCCTCGACGACCCGCTGCTCTACCGCTTCTGCCTGAATGCAATGCAGGAAGCGGCCGACATCGGCGCGAAGATCGGCTGCCCGATTGCGCAGAGCGGCGAAGACCGCATGGCCGTCACGCGCAAGCTCGGCGCCTTCAAGACCTCGATGCTGCAGGATGCGCAAGCCGGCAAGGCGCTCGAAATCGATGCGCTGGTGACGGTGGTGCACGAAATCGGCAAGCAGGTCGGCGTGCCCACGCCGTCGATTGATGCGCTGCTCGGCATGGCGCGCCTCTACGGCCGCGTGCACGGCCTGTACTGACCCACCGGTTACACTATCGTTTTTCCTCGCCTTCCCCGTTCCATCATGACCACCTTCAATGTAGAAAACGTCAACGTTGCCTCCTTCGACAATATGCCCACGCCGGAAGAACTGCACGCGCGCTATCCGCTGACCGATGCCGCCGGCGACGTCGTCACGCAAGGCCGCGAAGCGCTGCGCAACATCCTCGAACGCAAGGACCCGCGCCTGTTCGTGGTCGTCGGCCCCTGCTCGATCCACGACCCGATTGCCGGCCTCGACTATGCGCGCCGCCTGAAGAAACTGCAGGAAGAAGTGAAGGACACGATGCTGCTGGTGATGCGCGTCTACTTCGAAAAGCCGCGCACCACCACCGGATGGAAGGGCTACATCAACGATCCGGACATGGACGATTCCTTCCACATCGAGCGCGGCATGGGCAATGCGCGCAAGTTCCTGCTTGATGTGTGCGAACTCGGCATGCCCACCGCCACCGAAGCGCTCGACCCGATCTCGCCGCAATACCTCGGCGACCTGATCGCCTGGACCGCGATCGGCGCGCGCACTACCGAATCGCAGACCCACCGCGAGATGTCGTCCGGCCTCTCGACCCCGGTCGGCTTCAAGAACGGCACCGACGGCGACATCGGCATCGCGATCAACGCGATCCTGTCGGCCTCGCATCCGCACTCCTTCCTCGGCATCAACAGCCAGGGACGTGTGTCGATTGTGCGCACCAACGGCAACCGCTACGGCCACGTAGTGCTGCGCGGCGGCGACGGCCGCCCGAACTACGACACGGTATCGGTGACGATGGCCGAACAGGCGCTGGCAAAAGCCAAGCTGCCGGCCAACATCGTGGTCGACTGCTCGCACGCCAACAGCTTCAAGAATCCCGACCTGCAACCGCTGGTAATGGCCGACGTGGTCAACCAGATCCGCTGCGGCAACAAGTCGCTGGTCGGCGTGATGATCGAATCGAACATCGTCGGCGGCAAGCAGGCGATTCCCGAGGACTTGTCCAAGCTGGTCTACGGCTGCTCGGTGACCGACGGCTGCGTGGGCTGGGATGTGACGGAAAAGATGCTGCGCGATGCAGATGCGCTGCTGAAGGATGTGCTGCACAAGCGGGTGAAGTAAGACGTAGTCCGGCGGCGTGCAATGCGCCGCCGGTTGCCTATGCGATTGGCGAGTATCGCAAGCAAGTACCGCAGATGCCGGACCTACTTCGCCTTGTTCGACTTTGTTTTTCCGCTTGAAGTATTGAGGGCGACCGCGGCGCGGATCAGCTCCTTGAATGCTTCCGCATCGACTTCCTCCCCTTCAAGAATATCGATCGCACGCCTGGCATTGCCATCGAGGCTGGAGTTGAAGAGCCCGGCCGGATCGTTCAGCGATGCGCCTTTGAGGAAAGTCAGCTTCACCTTCTCCTTGTACGACTCGCCGGTGCAGATGATGCCGCCGTGCGACCACACCGGCGTACCCATCCACTTCCACTCTTCCACGACCTCCGGGTCTGCCTCCTTGATGAGCCGGCGCATCCTGCTCAAGGTATCACCGCGCCAGTCACCGAGGTCGGCGATGCGTTTGTCGATCAGTTCGGAGGGCGATTGGCTCGCACTTGCATTCGAGTTTGTCATGTTTGCAATGGCGGGGAAATTCGGCGGGTCAATAGTGTGCTCATTCGTATCCCTGCGCCCTTAGCTACGCGCCTGGATCATCTTCCAGCCGTTTCCCGACGGGTCGCGAAAGCCGGCATCCACCGTGCCATAGCGATCCATCGGCTCCTGCGTGAACTCCACGCCCAACGCGCGCATGCGATCGTAGGCGGCGCGGCAATCGTCCACGGTGAGCACCAGCGACGGCATCGCGCCTTTGGCCACCATGGCCCGCAGCGTCTGCGCCGTTGCGGGATCGTGTATCGGCGGCCCCGGCAGGAACAGGCCGAGCTGAAACGATGGCTGGTCGGGGTGCTGCACCGTCAGCCACCGAAAATCCCCGTTGCGCACGTCGGTATGAACGCGGAATCCGAGCTTGTCTACATAGAAGGCAAGCGCTTCATCCTGATCCCGCACATACACACCCGCTACCTGAACGCCTTGACTCATTGTGCCCTCCTTTGGCTGGAAACCTGTCAAAGCTCTTTTATACCGTCAGCTGGCCGGCGTCGCTTCTCCAAAACTGAGGTTTTAAGATCGGGGCGGTGCGCGGCACTGAGAACGCAGGCCGGCACACTACCGAGTTCGCGCGCCGCTGCACGCGCACGTGCCCGGCATGTGCTCGGCGTCTCGCCGGTGATGTCGCGGAAAATGCGCCCGAATGTGCCCAGGCTGCGCCAGCCGGTCTGGAAGGCGATCTCGGTGATGGGCAGGTCGCTGTCGCGCAATAACGCCACGGCCCGCTCGATGCGTCGCGTGAGCAGATAGCGGTGCGGCGGAACGCCGAAGGCTGCTTTGAATGATCGGGCGAAGTGCGCTTCCGAAACGTGGCTGACGGAGGCGAGCCGTTGAACGGGCCAGTCTTCTTGCGGGGCGGCGTCCATGCGGTCCTTTGCGCGCAGCAGACGGCGCAATAGCTCGGGGTCCTGGATTTCAGAATCTGCTCTCATGCGGTTTTCAAACTTTCGTGACGCCGGTACCGAACTTGTGCTTTTGATTCGAACTGCGATTACACATAATCTGCAACCGTTATCGTTTCGTTCAAAGAGAATTTCTCAGAACCATGACCTTATGTCATTTTCTCGAACGCCCGAATGCAAAGGAAACTGCGGCGACGAGAAGAGAGAACAATATAGTCAGCAAAAACAATGGAAATCCGAAAGCGGCAATTAGTCCGACGTTCCCCATTACCGCCAGTGGCAACCCGATATCAAACCCAAGAACGACACACGGGTATGCACTTGCTTCATCGATCCGGCAATGCAACACGTTATCGTTCAACAGACCGAGCACCAGAGCAAATCCTACGCAGCCAATCCAGATGGCTGCGGCCCACGCGGCGACCCTCAGGGCCTTGACCGTGGTCGTTTTTGCCATAGCGTGCGTCTCCTAATGGATCATTACCAAGTCAACATTTGATGCCGGAGTGACCGCTCGGATTTATTACGCAGCAATCCCTGCCTTGCCAGGCTAAGCATTGTCGATTCCAGTTCATTCTCTGGCGCCACTGCGCTCCAACAGTTCGATTAGGGACGGGGTAGCCAAGCTGCGACAGTCCAAGCAACTGCTCGATATCTCCCCCTTTGCCCAAGAGCGCGGAGTCTTACCCTCGACGTCCCTGGAATTGATATTTGCCCCGCTATCTATAAGTAGCTTCACCGTGGACTCCATTCCATTAATTACCGCCAAATGCAATGGCGTCCAGCCAACCTCTGAAGCTGCATTTACATTGGCGCCATGACGTATCAGAAGCTCGGTGATTTGGGCCTTTTTATGTCTTGTGGCTTGGTAGAGTGCGGCCGTACCACCATAACCACGACTGTTAGGGTTCGCCCCCTTGATCAGCAGGTACTCAACGATTTCGGGAGTACTCCACCCCACGGCGGCAGTCAATGGTGTATTTCCGCGGGGGCCTTGCTGTTCAATGTCTGCACCGGATTCAACGAGGAGTTTGACGATTTCGAGAGCCTGCGGACGAAGTCGAGTCGACGCCCCTAACATTACGGCATTTGCCAGTGGCGCAAAGCCATCATGACTTAGCGCGCCGACAGGAGCACCATTAGCCAACATACTTCGCACTACATCCGGATCGCCCTTGTGTATAGCACTCGCCAGTTCGTCTGCAGTTGGACGGGTTTGCGAAGCCGCTGAATGCGTAATCGCAACCAAGAAAGCAATAGATAAAAATCGCCGAAATTTTGTCATGTCAGTTCATTGATCGATGCGGCGGAACGCCGAAGGCTGCCTTGAATGATCGGGCGAAGTGCGCTTCCGAAACGTGGCTGACGGAGGCGAGCCGTTGAACGGGCCAGTCTTCTTGCGGGGCGGCGTCCATGCGGTCCTTTGCGCGCAGCAGACGGCGCAATAGCTCGGGGTCCTGGCTTACAAAATCCCCTGCTGCGGCGAGGCCGGCTGTGTTCTGACGCAGGTTAACCACCAAGCGCTTCCACATACTTCTTGAAGTTGTTCAAGATGCTTTGCCATCCTTGCTGTTGTTGCTCGATCGGATAGGTTGACTCGCTGTCGAAGGTCACCTGCACCGTGACGCCCTGCGGGGTATCGGCAAATTCAACTCGCGCATGACGATCGCCAAAAGAATATTCGATCAATCGATTTTTCACGACGTTCGTATAGGTTCCGGCGAAGTCGAATCCCATGCTGCCGTCCTTTGCCTCCATGCGCGAGGAAAAAGCGCCGCCTGCGCGCAAATCCACGGTAGCGGCGGTCGTATGCCAATCGTCGGACGCGGCATTCCATTGCTTGATGTCATCCGGCGTCGTGTAAGCCCGCCATACCTTTTCGATCGGTGCCGAGATAGTGGTTTCAACGGTGATTTTCATGACCTCTTTCTTTCCTCCTGGATCACAACTGCCGGTTCGATAATGAAGCCCGCTTCATGCATCCGGCGCTTCCCTTACAATGCCCGATTAGCATATCACTCTTGCATCCCGTTTTCGGGAAGGCATGACCGCCAACAACAACATGAATCGGTTTATCCCGGCTCTCGCCGCCTTTCTGCTTTCTACTCTTGCCGTCGCGCATGCCGCCGACACAGCCAGCATCGAAAAGCGTGTCGCACCCTGCATGACCTGCCACGGCAAGCAGGGCCGCGCGGCGAGCGACGGCTATTACCCGCGCATTGCCGGCAAACCAGCCGGCTATCTCTACAACCAGCTCCTGAACTTCCGCGACGGACGACGCACGCAATATGCGCAAATGACTTACATGGTGCAGTACCTGTCGGACGATTACCTGCGCGAGATGGCGGAATACTTTTCCAGCTTGCATGTGCCGTATCCTCCGCCCGTGCCGGTGGAGGCGACGAAAGACATGCTCGACAAGGGCCACGCGCTGGTTACCAAGGGCGATCCCTCGCGCAAGATTCCCGCATGCATCGCCTGCCACGGCGAGGCGCTGACCGGGCTGGTGCCGTCGATTCCCGGCTTGCTCGGCTTGCCGCGCGATTACATCAACGCGCAGTTCGGCGGCTGGCGTGAAGGCACGCGGCACAGCGCCGCGCCGGATTGCATGGGACACATTGCGCAGACCTTGCGTGCCGACGAGATCAGCGCAGTATCGGCCTGGCTGGCGTCGCAGAATGTGCCTGCCGATGCGTCGCCGTCGACCGCGAACGTGAAGCTGCCGGTGGCATGCGGCAGCGTGCCGCAGGAGGCGAAATGAGGCGCGTTGGGATCGTCTTCCTCGGGTTGGTCGTTGCGGTGGCCGCTATCGTTGCCTGGCTTGGCTTGCGCGAAGATGCCGTGCCGCCCTCCGCGTCCACGGCCGATTCCGCGGCGCTGGTAGTGCGCGGCGCTTACCTCGCCCGCGCCGGCGACTGCATGGCCTGCCATACTGCACGCGGCGGAGCGCAATATGCAGGCGGCCGTGCCATCCGCACGCCCTTCGGCACGCTCTACGCACCCAACATCACGCCGGACAAGGACACCGGCATCGGCAACTGGAGCACCGACGATTTCTGGCATGCGCTGCACGACGGCAAGGGCAAGGGCGGCAAGCTGCTGTATCCCGCTTTTCCGTTTCCGAATTACACGAAGATGACGCGCGCCGATGCGGATGCGCTGCACGCTTATTTCATGACGCTGACGCCGGTGCGGCAAGCCAACCGTGCGCCTGAGTTGCGCTTCCCATTCAACCAGCGCAGCTTGCTGGTCGCGTGGCGCGCGCTGTATTTCCGCCCCGGAACCTACGCCGAGGACAACAAGCATGATGCGCAGTGGAATCGCGGCGCCTATCTCGTGCAGGGACTCGGCCACTGCAATGCCTGCCACACGCCGCGCAACCTGTTCGGCGCCACGCAGGACAGCGGCGACCTGCGCGGCGCGATGATTCCGATGCTCGACTGGTACGCCTCGCCGCTGACCGGCGAAAAAGGCAGCGGCCTCGGCGACTGGGATGCGCATGATGTCGCGCAACTGTTGAAGACCGGCGTGTCGCCGCGCGGCGCAGTGTCCGGCCCGATGGCGGAGGTGGTGCAGCAGAGCCTGCAACACCTTGGCGACGCGGATATCGCTGCGATGACCGCATACCTGAAGGCGCTGCCGGCCGGCGAGGGCGAGCAGTCCGAGCCGCCGAAGCTCACGCCCGAAACCGACAAGGTGCTGAAGCTGGGTGCGGCGATTTACGAGAAGCATTGCGTGGACTGCCACAAGGCCGGCGGTGAAGGCGAGCCGCCGCATTATCCGCCGCTGGCGGGCAACCGCGCGGTGCTGCTGGCCTCGCCGGTGAACCCGGTGCGCGCGGTGCTGCACGGCGGCTATCCGCCCAGCACGAACGGCAATCCGCGCCCCTTCGGCATGCCGCCGTTCGGCGCGGTGTTGAGCGATGCGGAAGCGGCAGCAGTGGTGTCTTACATCCGCAATGCCTGGGGCAACCATGGGGCCATGGTGGGTAGCGACGTGGTGAACCGCTATCGCGCGGTAACGGTGGAGTAACACGCCGAATTGTGTGACGGAGTAAGATGATGCACCGACGTCTTTCCCGCTCTCCATGTCACCATGCTGCAGACACCACCCCGCTTCACGCCGCTGATCAAGCCGCACGACCATCCCGCGCCGCATACCTTCGTGTTCCGCGGCGATGAACTGCTGTTGTGCGATGCCGACCTGGCGCTGCCCGGCGTGCAGGAATGCAATGCGATGCACCTGCATCCGCACAACGTGCATGCAGTGGGCCTGCTCGACGAACGCTATTACCGCGCTGCATGGGTAGCGAAGGACACCGCGCCCGCTCCCGGTTATTCCTTCCGCAAATTGCGCTCGCTGTTCGGTACCTGGGATGACGGCATGGTGGCCTTGGCAGGGCGTGCCTTCCAAATCGTCGAATGGGCGCGCACGCATCGCTTTTGCGGCGCTTGCGGCGCGCGCACCGAACTGCAGGAAGGCGAACGCTGCGCGCGTTGCCCGGCCTGCGGCAATGTAGCGTATCCGCGCATTTCACCGGCAATGATGGTGTTGATTCGCAAGGGCGACGCCATCCTGCTGGCGCGCAACGCGCAATCACCGACCGGTCGCTTCAGCGCGTTGGCCGGTTTCCTGGAAGCAGGCGAGTCGATCGAGGAAGCGGTGCATCGCGAAGTGTTCGAGGAAGTCGGCCTCACAGTCACCAACCTGCAGTACTTCGGCAGCCAGCCCTGGCCCTTCCCGCATTCACTGATGATCGCCTTCACCGCTGATTACGCAGGCGGCGAGATTCGTGTCGATGAAAACGAAATTGCCGAAGCGCACTGGTACGGCCCCGGCGACCCTTTGCCGGAAACGGCGCCGAAGTTTTCTATCGCGGGCATGCTGATCGAAGCCAACTTGCCGGGCAAGAAGACCGCCTGATTACATTCGGACCAAAGTAAAACTTTCAAGACACGCTGCCTGTTTTTACAGCAGCGCGTCGCTTCCTTCGCTGTTTTCCGCTTGCGTATGCGCGAACCTGCGCGCGGTACGCAAATTGCATCCGCACTGCGCACGCCTAACTCGGAGCGCAGCATGGAGAAAATTTCACGACGGTCCTTTTTCAAGATCGCCGGCGCAGCCGCCGCCGTCACCGCGATCGATGCGCGCAGCGCTACGTCGTCCGCGCAACCCTCGCAGCCATCGCAGTCCTATCAGCCTTCGCCGCCCCGCAGCTATACCTTCCTGCAGCCCGAAGAAGCGCACTTCCTCGAAGCCGCGACCGAGCGCCTGATCCCGGCCGATGAAAACGGCCCCGGTGCGCTGGAAGCCGGCGTGGCCTTCTACATCGACCGCCAGCTCGCCGGCGCATGGGGCGCGGGCGACCGCCTCTACCGCACCGGTCCCTGGCATGAAGGTGTGCCGACGCAAGGCTATCAATTGCCGTACACGCCGGCTGAACTGTTCCGCCATGCATTGCGCGGCATCCATAACGACCTCGCGAAACGCGGCAAGCCGTTTGACAAGATGGCGCCGCAGGACCAAGAGGCCTACCTGAAAGCGCTGGAAAGCGGCAAGGTCGATCTCGACGGCGTGCCGTCGAACGTCTTCTTCGAAACGCTGCTGGAAGTGACGATAGAAGGCTTCTTCGCCGACCCGGTCTACGGCGGCAACCGCGACATGGTGTCGTGGAAGATGATCGGCTTCCCGGGCGCCTACGCCAACTATTACCAGTTGATCGACCAGCACGGCCTGCATTACACCCGCGCGCCGATGAGCCTCGCGGAAAACGGCCGGGGAATGATCCATATCCATCCCGACATTTCCACCCACCCCGGCGAACACAAAAAACAATAAGGAATATTCATGGCGACAAGACTTCCCGAAACAGACGCGGTATTGCTCGGCGTCGGCCTGGTCGGCACCATACTCGGCCGCGAACTGACGCGCGCCGGCCTGAAAGTGATCGGCCTCGAACGCGGCGAACCGCGCTTCACCGTGCCCGATTTCCAGGGTCCGCAGATGCACGATGAGTTGCGCTACGCAATCCGCCACGCGCTGATGCAGAACGTGGCGAAGGAAACGCTGACCTTCCGCAACAACACCAGCCAGACCGCGCTGCCGATACGCCGCCTCGCCAGCTTCCTGCCCGGCAGCGGCCTCGGCGGCGCAGCGGTGCACTGGAACGGCCAGACCTACCGCTTCCAGGACACCGACTTCCGCATGCGCTCGCGCACCATCGAACGCTACGGCAGCGCCTTCCTCGCGCCGGAACTCACGGTCCAGGACTGGGGCGTGACGGCGGCCGACATGGAACCGTACTACGACCGCTTCGAATACCTGCTCGGCGTCTCCGGCAAGGCGGGCAACCTGAAGGGGCAGAAGATCCCGGGTGGCAATCCGTTCGAAGACCCGCGCTCGCGCGACTACCCAACGCCGCCGCAGAAGGAACCCTACGGCTCGGCGATGTTCCGCAAGGCGGCCGCCGGCCTCGGCTACCATCCGTATCCGCAACCGTCGTCCAACCTCAGCCAACCCTATACCAACCCGGAAGGCATGCAGCTTTCCACCTGCATGTTCTGCGGCTACTGCGAACGTTTCGGCTGCGAGCATTATGCGAAGTCTTCGCCGCAGACGGTGCTGCTGCCAGTGCTGCTGAAGGACCCGAATTTCACACTGAAGACGAATACTCAGGTCTTGCGCATCAACCTCGACAGCACGAAGAAACGCGCCACCGGCGTGACCTATGTGGATGCCAGCGGACGCGAATTCGAACAACCGGCCAAGCTCGTCATCGTCGGCACCTTTGCGCTGAACAATGTGCGCATGCTGCTGCTCTCGGGCATCGGAACGCCTTACGATCCGCAGACCGGCAAGGGCACGGTG
>DASVLM010000599.1:0-28568 GCA_036384875.1 Noviherbaspirillum sp. | reverse complement strand
TCGCGTCCGCGTCGAGGCCGTTGTGCACGACGTCGACCACCATCCCATAGCCGCGCAGGACACGGGATATGCCGTCAGCCAGCACCACATCATCTTCCACCAGAAGTACGCGCATTGAGTCACCACTCGTCGATACACGGGGATGATATACCACGGTCGCCTCACTCCGGTCTGCTGAAAATGACATACGGATGCGACGGCAACAGCAGCAACTGCCTGACAAATTGCTGACAGGCACGCGCCTTCATGCCGCCTCGAACGCAACGCGCCGGCCGCCCTCCGGCGCGATCTGACGCGAATCGATATGATCCCCCTCAAGCAAGAAACCGCGCAGCGGTTGCACCATAGACAAAGGCATTTTCCGCCCCTACACTTGCGCGCATGCCGGGGCGACCTTGAAAACGCCATCCCTTACCAGACCTGGAGAACACAAGTGCCGCCTTCAGCCGTACCGCGCCCGTTTCCGGCGGCACCCACCGATCCCGACGAGGCATTCCAGACCATCTGGGAGTGCGACCATCGGGGCATGAATCATTACCAGAGTCCGTCCTGGTACCGCTATGTCGGCGACGACCCCGGCAGCTCTTTCGGTGAGGACTGGCTGCGCTTCTACCATCCCGAAGACCGCGAACACCTCAAGCGCGAATGGGAAAAGAGCGTTTCCTCCGAAGGCGCGTACATCTACGACGTCGAAGCGCGCATACGGCGGCATGACGGCCAATATCGATGGTTCCGCGTACAAGGCGCGCCGGAGCGAAGCAATGACGGCCGGGTGGTGAAGTGGGCGGGCACCTGCACCGATATCGACGACCGCAGGTCGTTGGCCACGACTCAGAAACCGGCCACCGCCAGCAAGACTTCCAACGAGACTTCCAGCGGCAATCCCTCCAACGGACTCCTCCAGGAACTGCGGCGCTTCTTCCGGCCCGGCCGCATCGAGCGACGGCTGTTCCTCATCGTGCTGGCCGGCTTGCTGCCGCTGGTACTGCTGTCCTTCATCACCCTGCTCGACGCCGCGCACAGGCAAAAGCGACAGCTGATCGACACCATCGAAAACATGGCGGGAAGCATACTGATGGCGGTGGATACCGAGCTGAAAGTATCGGTGTCGGCGCTCGAAGTGCTGGCGGGCAGCCCGCGCCTGGCGTCGTTGGATCTCGCCAACTTTCGTGAGGAGGCGAACACGCTGCTGGAACAGCACCCCGGCTGGGTCAATATCGTCCTTTCGGACAAGAACGGCCAGCAAGTGGCGAATCTGAAAGTGCCTCCCGGCCAACCGCTGCCGCGTCGCGTGGAATACTCCACGGTGCAGGCAGTCGTGCGCAGCGGCAAACCGGTAGTCGGCAACGTCGTGTTCAGCCCGGTCCTGAAGACCTATGCATTTGCCGTCGTCGTACCGGTCAAGCGTGGCGCCGAAGTGCCCTATGTGCTGTCGGCGGTGGTACTGCCTGCCGCCGTCCAGAGCATCCTGCAGCACCAGCGTTTTCCCCAGCAGGGCCTCGCCTCCATCGCCGACCGCAACGATGTCGTCGTGGCCCGCTCGATGGATGGAAACAAATGGGTAGGCAAAAAGGTGTCCGAGGAACTGGTCCGGTTGCTGCATGCTGGCAAGGGCGACATCTGGCCGGTGACGAAGACGCTGGAAGGCGTGCCGGTCTACACGATGTTCCGTCGCTCCGAGATGACAGGGTGGTCTGCATCGATCGGCGTCCCGACCGCAGCGGTGGACGGGCCGATCAATCGTTCCTACGGCATCCTTGGCGCGGCCATTGCCGCATCGGCCATCGCCGGCCTGCTGGTCGCGCTGCTCATCGGCCGCACCATTGCCCGCCCCATGCGTGACCTGGAGCACGCCGCCTTCGCCATGCGCCGCGGGGAACTGCCGCAGGTGCCGCCGTCCGAATTTCCGGAGATGCGGCAGATTGCCTCCGCGCTGTCAGCCGCGCATATCGAAAGGGAAAAGCTGCTGCAGGCAGAGCGCGACGCGCGGCACATGGCCGAACAGACAAGCAAGGCCAAGGATGAATTCCTCGCCATGCTCGGCCATGAATTGCGCAACCCGCTCGCCGCCATCAGCATGGCATCGCAGATTCTCGACCATGCCGGCCACGGTCCGGCATATGCCGCCACCGTCGATGAAGCGAAGGCCATCCTGCGCAGGCAGGTACGCAACCTTGCGCAGCTGACGGATGACCTGCTCGACGCCAGCCGCGTCATCATGGGAAAGATCGCGCTTGACCGCAAACCCGCCGATGCCGCCGCCATCGTCCGCTCCGCACTCTCGACGCTGGAAAAGACGCTCGACCTTTCCCGCTATGAGTTGACGCTGTCACTGGACCATGTGTGGATCGAGGCCGATGCCACACGCATCGACCAGGTGGTCGTCAACCTTCTCACCAATGCGGTGAAGTACACGCCGCCGCCGGGCCGTATCGGGATCACGCTGCGGCAGGAGGGAAGCGAAGCGGTGCTGCGCGTGCGTGATAGCGGCATGGGTATTGAACCGGACCTGTTGCCGCGCATCTTCGAGTTGTTTGTGCAGGGAAGGCGCTCGCTCAACCGCTCGCAGGGCGGGCTCGGCGTGGGCCTGACGCTGGTGCGCCGACTGGCGGAACTGCATGGCGGACGTGTCGAGGCCAGCAGCGAAGGTGCGGGCACAGGCAGTGAATTCGTTGTCCGCCTGCCGGCAATCGGAACGCCGGAGAGGGCGGCGTCGACCGCCTTGCCTTTCCCGCGCGCCAGGCGCTGCCATGTCGTCATCGTGGAAGACAACGATGACGTGCGCAATGCCTTGCGCCGCTTCCTCGAGATGAAGGGACACCAGGTGCAAGAAGCATGCGACGGACTCTCGGGATTGGACGCTATCCTGAACGGCCAGGCGGATGTAGCCCTCGTCGACATCGGGCTGCCCGCCATGAACGGCTTCGATATTGCGCGGACGGTGAAGGAACAGGCTGCGCGCCCGCCGTTCCTTATCGCGCTCACCGGCTATGGCAATCGTGACGACATCGAGCGCGGCATGCAGGCCGGCTTCGATCACTATCTCGTCAAGCCGGTGGACATGGCCGCACTGGACGATTTGGTGTCGAAGGCGGCTGCGTCGCTTTGAGCCTTGATATTGGCCCGCGGCTCAATGTCTCCGTGACGAACGGGACGGCGTCGCCGGCCCCGCACCTCTCAGCTTGAACACCGACACCGCCTGCAGCAGCCGCGCCGTCTGCTCCTCCAGGCTGGCTGCAGCGGCGGCGGCCTGTTCCACCAGCGCAGCATTGTGGTGAGTGACATCGTCGAGCTGCTGGATCGCCTGGTTCACCTGCGTAATGTCCTGGCTCTGCCCGCCGCTGACTGAGCTGATTTCGCTGATGATGTCGCTCACCTGCTTCACGGCTTCGACAATGTCCTGCATCGTTGCGAAGGACTCCTCCACCAGCCGCCTGCCGGCGTCGACGCGCTCCACCGAACTGCCGATGAGGGCCCGGATTTCCTTCGCCGCACCGGCAGAACGCTGCGCCAGGCTTCGCACTTCGGACGCTACCACTGCAAAGCCTTTGCCCTGCTCGCCTGCACGCGCCGCCTCTACTGCAGCATTCAATGCAAGGATGTTGGTCTGGAAGGCGATGCCGTCGATCAGGCCGATGATGTCTGCAATCTGTTTCGCAGATGCCTGTATCTCGTTCATGGTGGCACCCACCTGCCCGACCGCCGCGCCGCCTCTGGAAGCGACATTCGATGCGGCCCCGGCAAGTTCGTTGGCATGGACCGCGTGGTCGGCATTCTGCTTCACCGACGACGAGAACTGCGCCATGCTCGCCGCTGTCTTGTCGAGGCTCGCCGCCTGCGCTTCGGTGCGTCGGGACAGATCGATATTGCCGCTGGCAATGTCGCGCGTAGCGCCGGAAATCGTCTCGACGTTGGCGCGCACGTCTCCGATGATTGCGCGCAGATTCACATTCATCTGCTGCAGCGCCTGCAACAACTGCCCCATGTCGTCCTTGCGGGACGAAGCAAAATTCCCCGACAGGTCGCCGCCGGCGATGGCGCGCGCGGCCGACATCGCTTCCGACAGCGGCCTCACGATGGATGCGTGCAGCGAATACCACAGGTACAGCACGCCTGCGAGGGCGAGCACGTTCACAGACGCCAGCCACCAGCCTGCACCGGATGCGCTGCCGGGCCAATGCTGGAAAGTAATGCCGCCGAACGCCAGCAATAGCGCAACGATGGCAGACATGCTCCACCCAAGCCGCCGGCCCAGCGGCATGTTTCCCAACGATGCGAGCCTGCCGCTCCATCCCTGCCTGACCACGATGCCATGGCGGATCGACACGTCCTTGGCCGTGCCGTTGCGGATGCCGCGGTAGATTTCCTCTGCCGCGCGCACCTGTTCGCGGCCGGGCTTGGTGCGTACCGACATGTAGCCGACCACCCTGCCGCCCTCCAACACTGGAGTGACGTTTGCTACCACCCAGTAGTGATCGCCGTTCTTGCGCCGGTTCTTCACCAACCCCGTCCACGGCATTCCTTCCTGCAGCGTCTGCCACAGGTCGGCAAAGGCTTCCGGCGGCATGTCCGGATGCCGCACGAGATTGTGCGGCTTGCCGATCAATTCCTCTTCCGTGAATCCGCTGACTTCCACGAAGGCGGGGTTGACGTAGGTGATTTTGCCCTTGGTGTCCGTCTTCGAGACGATGGAAAGCGTGTCGCTGAAATCGAACTCGTTCTGGGTAACGGGCAGGTTATTTCTCATGGAGTCGCTTCGTGGTGAGTAGGGCCGGAATCTGGTCTGCGGGGACGGGCTTGCTGAAGAAATAGCCTTGCATCAGATCGCATTGCTGCTGGCGCAGGAATTCAAGCTGCCCGGCAGTTTCGACACCCTCGGCAGTGACGCTGAGCTTCATGCTGTGCGCGAGCACGATGACGGCTTTCGCGATGGCCGCATCGTCAGCATCGGTTGTAATGTCGGTGACGAAGGATCTGTCGATCTTCAGTTCGTCGATGGGAAAGCGCTTCAGGTAACTGAGGCTGGAGTAGCCGGTGCCAAAGTCGTCGATGGCAAGCCGCACGCCCATGTCGCTCAACTTCTTCAACGTGACTGCAGCGGCCTCCGGCTTTTCCATGACCACACTCTCAGTGATTTCCAGCGTCAGGCAGGCGGCAGGGCAGCCGGTCTGCTCCAGCACGCGCGCAATCATCCGGTCGAGATCTTTCTGTTGGAACTGGCGCGACGACAGGTTGACGGCCACCTTGATCCTTGGGAGCCCCTGTCTTTCCCACTCCTGCTGCTGGGTGCACGCAGCCTGCAGCACCCATTCGCCGATCGGCATGATGAGCCCGGTTTCCTCGGCGATCGGAATGAATTCCGAAGGCGGCACCACGTGCTGCTGCGGGTGCATCCAGCGCAGCAGCGCCTCGACCCCGACTACCTTTCCGGAAGCGATGTCGACCTGCGGCTGGTAATGCAGGACGAATTCGCCGCGATGGAGCGCATGGCGCAAGCCCACTTCGATCTTGAGGCGATCCAGCGTGCGGGCATTCATTTCCCGCGCATAGAACTGGAAGTTGCCGCGCCCGGCCTCCTTGGCCCGGTACATCGCCGCGTCTGCGTTGCGAAGCAGGGTCGATCCGTCAGTGCCGTCCTTCGGATAGATGCTGATGCCGATGCTGGCCACGGTCGCCAATTCCTGGCCGTGCATCACCATCGGGACCCTCAAGGTGTCCAGCAGCTGGTGGGCAACCGCCGCAGCGTCTTCCTCGTGCGCCAGGTTTGGCATCAGCACCACGAACTCGTCGCCGCCGAGCCGTGCCACGGTAATGCCTTCCCTGACCTGCGCGGACAGGCGGCGACCCGCCTCGACGATCACCTTGTCTCCTGCTTCGTGGCCGAGGCTGTCGTTGATGTTTTTGAAGCGATCGAGATCGATCAGCATGACCGCAAGGAACTTGCCGGTCCGGTCGGCATACGATATCGCTTGCGCCAGGCGATCCAGCAGCAGCGTACGATTGGGCAATCCTGTGAGGGAATCGTGGCTGGCCTGGTGATGCAAGGCCGCCTCCATCCGCTTGCGATTCGAAATGTCTTCGATCACCGCGACGAAGTTGAGTGTTCCTCGCGCATCCTGCATTGGTGCGACCATCACCTTGACCCAGACGGTCCGGCCGTCCTTATGCAGGTAGCGCTTCTCCCGTACGTATCCTGTTATCTCTCCGAGAGAAAGTCGCCGCAGGGCGCCAACATCCGCCGGCAGGTCTTCCTTGTGGGTCATCCGCTGGAAATCCATGTCGAGCAATTCCTCTTCGGAATAGCCGACGATCTCCTGCAGCTTGCGATTGACGCGCAGCCAGCGACCGTCCGTCGCCATGTAGGCCAAACCTGCGTCAATGAACTCGCATATCCGCCCGAGCAGGTTCGCATCCTCTGCCGGCAACTCCTGGAAATCCCGGCGCTCCGCATTCTGCTCGGCGCCACATGCAATATGTCCTTGCTCGGTACTTCCGCCTCTGCCTTTTTCTGCCATGTGTCTTCGCATGAACCGCGTGGGCGCGGCATCACCAAACGCAATTTTTCGGGGCCGATAACGGCGCAGCATTTACCGTCTTGCAACGACTCTTGCGCGCGCTGCTTCTTTGCCATGACTGTTGCAGGTGAACTGGCATGCAGCCGGACGTAAAGACGAACGACTTGAATGCTTGGTTCGGGAATGTGGGCGGAGTCAGGGCCTGGTGGGACAAGTGCCGCGAGGACATGGCGGCGAGGGGTCGGACGAAAAGGTCCGGAGACGGAGTCAGGGTCGGACGGCTGCGTTGCAGCCAGTCAGGCAGCAAATCTACTATCGGTCATATCTTATTCCGAGA
The DNA here is from genome assembly GCA_036384875.1 of Noviherbaspirillum sp. Taxonomy (GTDB): domain Bacteria; phylum Pseudomonadota; class Gammaproteobacteria; order Burkholderiales; family Burkholderiaceae_D; genus Noviherbaspirillum. The sequence continues at coordinate 21,716 of DASVLM010000599.1, read as the reverse complement.
CCAACAAAATTCAAACGCCTAATTCGCTTTTGTACCTTTTTTGAATTCCACAGATTCGGGCTTCGGCTCAAACACGTTCAGCATTTCCTCCGCGTGAATCAGTTCGGAGGCCACTTCGCTGATTCGACGCTGGCGCGAACGCGCAAAATCGCGCAAGGTCTCGAAGGCCTTCTTTCGGCTGACATGGTAGCGTTCCATGACGAGGCCGGTGGCAATGCTCGTTTCGCGGCTTTCGGCAAGCGCGGTGTTCAATTCCGCTTCGGTGCGGCGCAACTTGCGGATCTCTTCGGCACGCGCCAACCCGGCCTCGATGGCAGGAATGATCTGCGGCGTATCGACCGGTTTGACAAGATAGCCGACTGCACCGTAATCAGCTGCCTGCCTCGCAATGTCCATATCGCCATAGGCCGAAAGAAAGATGAACGGCACCTGCGTTTGTTCCCGCAGCAATCTCGCTAACTGAATGCCGGTCATGTTGGGCATGCGCACATCCAGCACCGCCAGGTCGGGTTTGGATTCCAGCGCGACACGGTATGCTTCTTCACCCGATGCCGCTTGCAAAACTTCATATCCGGCCTGATGCAAGCCCTTGCTCAATGTCGCGAGGATCAGCCGGTCGTCATCGACGATGAGGATGCGGCGCCTCGCGGTTTTGTTTTGTGTATTCACGGAAGCCTTTCAATGGAGACGACAACACTTGCCATTCCGCAAAAAAGCAGCGAGCGTTGCGTGCGCCGCGCCACCGCCCATGTGCGGAATGCACTCCGATTATAGGTTACCGCTCACAGGTTATAGATGCTGGGGGAAGATAGTTCGAGCGTGACCTTTACTTCGCCAACGGAAGCAGCATAAGACAGCTTGCCGCCTTCAGGAGGCAATAACGAGCGGACAAGCTCAAGGCCGGTACCGGTACCTTTGCCGGCGCCGAATTCGAATCCTGCCGGCAAGCTGCCGCTGTTGGCGATGCTGATGTGCGCGCTGCCCCGTTCCTTGTCCCAGTTCATTGCGATGGCGATGCCGCCCTGCGCTGGACCGTGCTTCACGGCATTCATGATCAACTCGTTCAGGATCAATGCAATCGGAACGCTTTCCTGTTCGCTCACGCGCACGCGCTGCGGCACATCGACATGGACCTCGATGGCAACCGTTTGCGGCAACAGTGTGCCGACATCGCGCGCGATCGTCGGCACCATCTCGCACAATACGACCTCATTGTCCACCGCGCGCCCCTGCAAGCCGTGCACGATGGCAACCGTGCGCACTTGGCCGACCGCCATGTCGATCACCTTGCTGACTTCCGGGTGGTCGTAGGCATACTGGCGCAACAGCCCGACCACACCTTGCAGGTTGTTCTTGATGCGATGGTGCACTTCCCTGACCAGGTTGATACGCTGCTGTACTGCCTGGGCGTACTGTTCTTCTTCAAGTTGCTTGCGATCCGTGACGTCTTCGGCAATGCCGCTCGCCATCTGCTCGCCCGATGCATTTTTCACCGGGAAGGAACGCAGTCGTATCCAGCGCACCTTGCCGTCCTTGCGGACGATGCGCAATTCGGCTTCGGCCGGTTCGCCCCGATTCTGCTTTTCGAATGCCGCACGCGCGCGTGCATGATCGTCGGGGTGGACGATATGTTCCCAGTGCAGCACTTCGTTGCCGAGGTCCTCGCGGTCCACGCCGAGGATGTCGGAGCAGGCATGGTTCACGTAATACAGCTTGCTCAGGTCAGGACTGGCAACCCAGATCATCTCGCGGATGTTTTCGGCGAAGAGCCGGAAGTTCTCCTCGGCGCGCCTCAGTTCGGCTTCCATGCGCCGGTGGCCGGATACGTCATTGGCGAGCATCAGCCTCGCGGGCCGTCCGAAATAATTCACATCGAGGTGGCATACCTGCAGCACACCCGCCTCTCCGCTCTTGTGTCGATACTGCAGCAACCCCGGGCGCATGCCCTCGCCGCCCTTGCTCACGCCGGGCGGAAAGCAATCAGGCATGCGAAGCGCCATGAAATCGGCACGCGCCCGCTCGAAATAAGCGAGTGCAGGATCGTTGACCGCGAGACAGCAGGACGTTTCCCGATCGACCACCCACTTCAGCACCAGGCTGTCCTCGGACAGCGATACATCCCAGTTGACGATCGCATGGATGACTTCGCTTGGGCCGGACATGCCGGATGCAGTCAAGTCGGCCAGGCGGCTTTCAGCTGCATCGAGCTTTTTGCGCAGCTCGCTGATCGCACCGAGCAGTTCCTCGCGCGACATGCTGTCGTAGCCGTTCATTTCTTCTCCACGAAGATGTACCAGACAAGATTAATACCGGCGGCCTGCGATTTCCACCGGTTCCCTGCGATGCTTTGCGAACAGTTCAACTTGCAGGGCCCTCGTCCTTCTCCGAATATTTCTTCGCGGATCCGTAAAACTTGTCCACCGGATATTTCGCTGTATTCTTCACCAGTTTGCTTTCCGCTGCCTGCATGAGGTCGATACCCGCATCTTCGGCAATGAGCAGCAGGTACAGCAGCACGTCGGCGCATTCGTCGCGCAGGCACTCGCGGAATCGTTCATCGGATTTCAAGCGTGCAAGTTCGGCATCGGGTTTCCATTGCGTCAGTTCCAGCAGTTCTGCCGCCTCGAGGTTGAGCGAAATGATGAGGTCCTTGAGGGTGTGGAATTGTTTCCAGTTCCTTTCGTCGCGAAAGGCGAGGAGCTTGGCGGTGAGACTGGCGAGATCGGTCATGGGAGGCGCGTACATGGACAGGAACACCGCCATACTACCGAATCATTCCTGCAAATCGGGCGCCCAATAGAAAAAGGCGATCGTTCGCCGCGATCGCCTTTCTGCTTCATGCATATGGGAGCCGCGCAGCGGCTGCCTGGATGGGCCCGATTATTGAATCCGCTTATTGTGTTCCATTAATCGGTCCGATCATTCAACCCGGTGATCAACCCAGCTCGATCGGCACGAAGATTGTCGCCGTATCGCGCTTGACCAGCAGCGCGACATTCTTGCCGGCCTTGCTGACCTGAGCCTTCAACTGCTCGGGCGTCGTTACCGGCACGCCGTTGATGGACAGCACGATGTCGCCCGGCTGTATGCCGGACCGTGCCGCCGGGCCGGTCACATCTTCCACCACCAGTCCGCCCGTCACACCGGCCTGACGCTGCTCATCGCGTGCCAGCGGACGCACCGCGAGGCCAAGGCGGCCCTGCTGCTGGCTGCCGCTGTTGTCGCGCTGTGCGAGATTGGTGCCCTTCATCTCGCCCACTGTCACCGTCAGCGTCTTCGGCGTACCCTTGCGCAGCACGTCCAGCTTCGCAGCGGTTCCCGGCGCCATCGATGCTACCTGGGCCGGCAAGTCGGATGAGCGGTTGATGTCGCGGCCGTTGAACTTCACGATCACGTCACCCGGTTCCAGACCCGCATGGTCAGCCGGGCTGTCTTTCTCGACCGCGCTCACCAGCGCGCCCTGCACCGTCTTCAAGCCAAAGGAATCGGCCAGCGCCTGCGTCACTTCCTGGATGCTGACGCCGAGGCGGCCGCGGGTGACCTTGCCATGCTTGACCAGTTGGTCCTCGACGTGTGTGGCAACGTCGATCGGAATCGCGAACGACACGCCCTGATAACCGCCGGTCTGGCTGTAGATCTGGGAGTTGATGCCGATGACCTCACCCCTCAGGTTGAACAGCGGCCCGCCCGAGTTGCCGGGGTTGACCGCGACGTCGGTCTGGATGAACGGCACGTAGGTATCTTCCGGCAGCGAGCGCGACTTGGCACTGATGATGCCGGCGGTGGCGCTGTTCTCGAAGCCGTAGGGCGAACCGATCGCCAGCACCGGCTCGCCGACCTTGGCGACCTCCGGATTGCCGATCTTTACAGTCGGCAGGTTCTTCGCGTCGATACGGATGACGGCAACGTCAGTCTGCTTGTCGGAACCCAGCACCTTGGCCTTGAATTCGCGGCGGTCTGTGAGCTTGACCGTCACTTCCTGCGCACCGTCCACCACGTGCGCATTGGTGAGGATCAGGCCGTCGGGACTGACGATGAAACCGGAACCAAGGCCGCGCATGATGCCGCCGCCGCGCGGCATGCGCGGCATCTGTGGACCGAAACGGCGGAAGAATTGCGAGAACGGATCATCGGCATCGTCGCCCTCATCGGGCGTGGCAACAGCCGGTGTCTGCTGCGCCTTGCCAATGACACTGATATTGACCACTGCTGGGCCGTAGCGGTCGACGATGCCGGAGAAATCAGTCGCCGTCGCCATGCCGGGGACGGCAGTAGCAACAGCCTGCGATGGGGATGGGGATTGCGAAGTCGCCGGCAGCTGGCCGAGCGCGGCGGCGGATGCCGTGCCCCAGCTTGGCTTGCCGAAATAGGCGAAACCGGCTGCGGAAGCGGCAATAAGTGATGCAGCAATGACGCCGCGATCGAAAGTCTTGCGATTCATGTTGCGCTCCTTTCACGTAGATACGCGATTTCCATGGAGTGCATCGTAGAAGCGCAGACTTAATCGTGACTTAAATGGATTTTCGCCACAAATCCCGTCAAACCTTGCCGGCCGGCGGCGAAGCCGGGAAGCTGATTTCCGCGCGCAAGCCTTGCCCGGTATTGAGTAGTGCGATTTTTGCACCGTGCGCGTCGGCAACTTCCCTGGCGATGGCAAGGCCAAGTCCGCTGCCGCGCACTGGCGAGCCGGGCACGCGGTAGAAGCGGTCGAACACGCGCGCCAGCTGGTCTTCAGGAATGCCCGGACCGCTGTCCTGCACCGCGAATTTCGGCGTGCCTTCTGCGGATACGGTGACATCGACCGTGCCGCCGTCGGGCGTGTACTTGATCGCGTTCTCGACGATATTGCCGAACATGGTGCGCAAGGCATCCGGATCGCCCTGCACCTTGGCCGGTGCCGAGGCGGCGATGCCGAGGTCGATCTGCCTGTGCTGCGCAACTGGCGCGAGTTCGGCCACGATAGTACGCGCCAACGCTTCGAGGTCGACTTCCTGCCGGGACTTGCCCGCCGAACCCGGTTCCTGCCGCGCCAGTGTGAGCAGCTGCTGCACCAGATGCGTGGCGCGCTCGAAACCCTGCTTCAGCTCGCCCAGCGCGGCGGTGCGCTCCTCGTCGCCGGAGGCGCGTTCGACCAGCTGGATCTGCAGCTTGAGCGCCGTGAGCGGCGTGCGCAATTCATGCGCCGCATCGGCGATGAAGGCGCGTTGCGCGGCGATGGATTGATTGAGCCGCGCCAGCAAATCGTTCAGGGCATGCGTCAACGGCTGGATTTCTTCGGGCATGCCCTTGTCGCCGATCGGCGACAAGGCAGCCGCATCGCGCGACGCCACTTCACGCGCGATGCGCCTGACCGGCGCCAGTCCTTCATTGATCGTCAGCCATACGAGAATGCCGAGGAAGGGAAACAGCACCAGCAGAGGCGACACCGTGCGCAGGGCCATCTCGGTCGCCACCGCACGCCGCGCGCTCATCGGCTGCGCGACCTGCACCACGGTGTTACGCAGCTGCGTACTGTAGACGCGCCATTGCCCCTGACGCGTGGAGACAGTCGTGAAGCCGAGTTCCGCGCGGTCCGGCAGCCCGATGCGTTCATGCGAGTGATAAATGCGCAGGCCGGTGCCGTCCCACATCTGGATCACAATATCGCGCTCCATGTCCGGGCTGCCCTTGTGGCCGGGAGAAATCGGGCCGGTCGGTTCGCTCGGCAGCGATTCCGCAAGCTGCTGCATCTGGTAGTCGAAGATTTCGTTCGCTTCTTCGCGCGCCTGGAAATACAGCAGGCTGCCCGCCAGCGCGATGCCGCCGGACAAGCCGACACACAGCCAGAGCAGCAAGGTACGCCGTATCGATCTCATGAGAGCTTCGGAACCATGTAACCGACCCCGCGTACGTTCTTGATGAAGTCGCTGCCAAGCTTCTTGCGCAGCGAATGGATGTAGACCTCGATGGTATTGCTGCCGACCTCGTCATCCCAGCCGTAGATCTTGTCTTCCAGCTGCGAGATCGAGAGCACGGTGCCGGGGCGCTCCAGCAGCGCAAGCAGCAGCGCGAATTCGCGCGCCGACAGCGTGAGTTGCTTGCCCTCCAGCACCGCCGTGTGCGCCGCCGGATCGACCACCAATGAACCGTGCTCGATCACCGCTTCCGCGCGCCCGGCCTGGCGACGCAGCAGGGCGTGGATGCGCGCCACCAGTTCGTCGATGTCGTAGGGTTTGATCAGATAGTCGTCCGCTCCTGCGTTGAGCCCGGCGACGCGGTCAGGAACCGCATCGCGCGCGGTCAGGATCAGTACCGGCACGCGGTTGCCCTTGCGCCGTATCGACTTCAGCACATCCAGGCCTTCCTTGCCCGGCAAACCGAGATCGAGCAGGACGATATCGTGCACCGGCTGGTCGAGCGCGGCCTCGCCGGAACGGCCGTCGAGCATCCAGTCGACGGTAAAGCCTTCCTGCCGCAATGCCTTGCGGACGGCTTCACCAATCATGGTGTCGTCTTCGATCAAGAGCAATCGCATGAATACTTCTTTCCTGGAGAATTACATGTTGAACGGCAGCGGCTGCAAGCCATATGCTTCATCCATCTGTCCGATGCTTTCGAGCAGCGCGTGCAAGCCCTGGTTCAGCACGGCCAGGTCGTCTTCGGCCATGTGGCGCAAGGCTTCCGGCAGCAGTCCGCGCGCCGGCTTGGGCGCCTGGTTGAGCAAATCGATGCCTTCCGGCGAGAGTTCAAGACGCACCGCGCGCTGATCCTGCGGATCCCTGCGTTTGACAACATAGTGTCGCCGTTCGAGCGATTCAAGCAGGTTGCTGACCGTCGTCTGGTGAATCGCCAGGCGGTTGGCAAGCTCTCCCACGCGCAAACCCGGAGTTTCTTGCAATTCTTGCATCAACCATAGTTGCGCGCCGCTGACACCGCATTGCTTTTCTATCCATGCCGAATGACGCTGCGCCGCACGGATCACAATCCGCAACTTTTTCAGCGTATCGAGGTGGGCGGGTTCCGGCTGGGAAGCCGGTTTTTTAAGGTCCGCCCCTTTTTTTGCTGGCATGAGTTTCTCTCCAGATTGGGATTGCCTGATCTATGTATTTGAGGCAATATATTTTGCCCCAAATCATTGTAGCCGCTTTGCCATCGGCAAGGCGCTGCCCGAATGGGCACTGCATTTTTTAATCTAACGGAGAACTTCCTGTGAACACCCTGAAAAGCCTGGGACTCGGCCTGACCGCCGCTTTCGTACTTGCCGCCTGCGGCACCACTACCAAGCTGGATGAAGCCAAACCCGCTACCGCGGCTCCGGCAGCCAACAACACCGCTGCAGCAGCTCCGGTCGCACAGCCGGCAATCGACCCGCTGAACGACCCGAACAGCCCGTTGGCCAAGCGCAGCGTCTACTTCGACTTTGACAACTACGCTGTCAAGAACGAGTACAAGCCGCTGGTCACCGCACACGGCAACTACCTGTCCCAGAACAAGGCCAAGAAGATCGTAATCCAGGGCAACGCCGACGAACGCGGCAGCAGCGAGTACAACCTGGCCCTCGGCCAAAAGCGTGCTGAAGCCGTGCGCAAGGCTCTCTCCGTGATGGGCGTGGCCGACTCGCAGATGGAAGCCGTTTCTTTCGGCAAGGAAAAGCCGAAGGCGAACGGTCATAACGAAGCAGCGTGGGCAGAAAACCGCCGCGCAGACATCGTCTACAAGTAATCCGCAGTAACGGCTGTCCGCTGCCGGCAAGGCGGCGGACGCCCCCTCTTCCTTTTCACCCCTCGCATCACCTCCCCTCTCGCGGTCTCTGCCGTCTCTCTCATCTCCGCTGTCCCTTTTCTTGGCGCAGGCATTTGGCATGCAGCAATCCCGCCGCTCTTTGCGCTGACCGCTTTCGCGTCTATGCTGGAGGCTGTGAAATACCACCGAACGAAAGGAAACCGTCATGCAAGTCCAACCCTATCTGTTCTACAACGGCCGCTGCGAAGAAGCGCTCGAGTTCTACAAGAAAGCCCTCGGCATTGAAGTCGAGATGCTGATGCGCTACAGCGACAATCCCGAGCCGATGCCACCCGGCATGATTCCGCCGGGCGCCGAGAACAAGGTGATGCATGCGAGCTTCCGCCTCGGCGATTCGGTGTTGATGGCTTCCGACGGACATTGCACCGGCAGTACCAGTTTCCAGGGGTTGTCACTGTCGATCTCGGCACCGGACCAGGCAGCCGCAGAACGCATGTTCAATGCCTTGGCGGAAGGCGGCAAGGTGCAGATGCCATTGCAAAAGACCTTCTACTCGCCGTGCTTCGGCATGGTGGCCGACAAATTCGGCATGGGCTGGATGGTCATCGTGAACCAGTAACGTCTGCGATCGTGCCGTAGACCCGGAATGCGAGCGGCCGGCTGCTCAACCTCATTGCACCCGCGCCGCCTCCGGCTGCCCGCCTTCTGCCCTCGCTTGCAAAGCCTTGTTCTTTTCCTCCAGCGTGTGGATCAGGCCATCGATGCCACCGCGCCTGATTTCCGAGGCAAAGCTTTCCTGATACGTCAGGCCGAGCCAGACACCCATCACGTTGACGTCATAAATTTTCCAACCGTCCTTCGTCCTCGCTAGGCGGTAATCCACCTGCACCGGCTCTGCGCCCCGCGACTTGCGGAATTCAGTCCGGACGACGGCTTCGTTGCCTTCCGGCGCCCCGCGCATCGGCTTGACATCGATACGCTGGTCACGCACCTGCGACATCGCACCGGCATAAGTGTGCATCAACAGCTTGCGGAATTCGTCCATCAATTCCTGCTGCTGCTCCGGCGTTGCCTGTTGCCAATAACGACCGGTGACCAACGCGGTGGCGCGGCGGAAATCGGTATGCGGCAGGATCTTGGTGTCCACCAGCTCAATGATCCGCTGCCGGTTGCCGCCGCGAATTTCACTGTCTGATTTTGCAATCGCCAGCACCTCGTGGCTGACGCGGCGAATCAATTCGTCGGGCGGTTCCTGCACCGGCGCGGCGTTGCCGAAAGCCGGCATGCCGACGACAAGCGTGGCAAGGAAGAAAAACTGCAGCAAGATTTTCATGGTGGATTTGCCTGGTCGAGTCGGTGGTATCCATCGGCCGGTCTGCGCTTGCGCTAACAAACCCGGACTGATGTGTCGAACAGGTACTTTACAGCAGGGGCGCCGTGGCGGACTCGATATTGCGCAGCAAGTGAGTTGCCATTCATTTCTTTGCGGCTCGTGTCGCCTGGTTTTTTTTCGGTCCGGCCGGCTTTTCCTGCTCACCTTGCTCCAGGCACAGCAGGGTATCCGTGTAGGACATGAAACGGTTGAGATAATCGGGCGAGATATCGCGCATCAATGCCAGCGAACGCAGCACCAGCATGTGGGAATTGATCGGCCCGGCGTTCTTCGGCGCTTGCTCGAATGCCTTCGCTACCTGCTTGTCGACGCTCAGCTTTGCCCAGGTCCGCCTGAATTTCCGCACGGCCTTCAGTTCGGTACGTGCGCCGGGGTTTTGGTCCGGGCGCGCATCGGCGTGTTCCGTTGCATGCTGTTCGAGCTGGCGCACCAGGTCACCAAGGGACGCGCTTTGTCCACGACTCTCCAAGTTAGCGATGCGCCGCTGCATTTGCTTGAAATCGCCTGCTTCGAAGAGGGCTTGCAGTGCCTTGGCGTCATGCGGGAATTGCTGTGCGCAACGAACCAAGGCTTCCCTCGCCGCCGCTTGCGCACGCTCGAAGCGCTCCTTGAACTCAGCCAGCGCTTGCGCCAGCCGGGTATCGAGCCTACGCCTGACATTGTCCTGGTGCGACGCCGCGCGTTTGGCCAGCACGTCGATATAGTGCCAGCGTACAGGGTCAAAGCGGTCCGCACCGGCCATGCGCAGCGAGCTCGTCAGCATGTCGATATCAACCGGCACATAAGTTGGCACATCAGCCGGACCAATCGGCTGCGCGTCGGTCATTTCGCTTTGCTCCGGCAGGTTCATGAAGCGGCGCTTTTGGCGTTGGAGTTTCTCGGCACCGGCGCCATTTCCACCCGACGGTTCTGCGCGCGCGCGGCTTCGTCGGTGTTGGGTTTGACCGGTTGCTGTGAACCGAAGGCCGCAGCGAATACCATGGAAGACGGCATTCCTTCCTCGATCAGGGTGCGGGTGACCGTCAAGGCGCGCTGGGCCGACAATTCCCAGTTGTCGGCAAAGGGACCGCCGCGTATGCGCTTGTCGTCGGTGAATCCGCTCACCATGAGCAGTTCGTCGCGCGCCGCCAGGTAAGCCTTGAGCGGCGCAACCAGGCTGTTCAACAGCCGGCGGCCTTCCGGCTGCAATTGATCCGAATTGGGAGCGAACAGCACCTGGCCGCTGATGCCGATGCGTCCGTTGTTCAGGGTGATGCGTCCGCTTGCCAGCGGTACCGCGAGCGCCTTTTCCAAGGCCATGCGGCGCTGTTCTTCCTGCTGGCGCTTTTTCACTTCGTCTTGCAGGTGCGAGGTCAGTTCCATCTGCACGGCGGCCACGGCCACGAGCAGAAGCACGAACGCGCCCAGCAAGCCCGACATCAGATCGCCGAAGACGGGCCACACCGGCGCGGCGTGTTCTACACCTGCGTCGAACTCATCCATCACCTTGCCTCTTCCGCGAACACGGCCTGATTCGCCGGCAACTGGCGCAGCTCTTCGAGGATTTCCTTTTGCGACGTCATGGAGAGATCGATGATTTCGCGTGCCTGGGCGACGTAATAGGCAAGCTGTTCGTCGCTCCTCGACATCGACTTGTCCATCGCGCCTTCAATGCGCAGCAGGTTTTCGATCAGCTTGTCGTTGGCTTCGTTGAACGCCTGCACTGCAGCGCCGAAGGCTTCGGAAAGACTCGATACTTCGATGGCGCTGCTGGTGACGCTGGCAGCAATATCAGACAGTTTGGCAGACTCGGCAGAAACGTTTTCCGAGAACGCATTGCCGGCCGCATCGAGCGCTGCCGCAGAGGAGGCAACCAAAGAGTCGATCACCTTGCGCTGCTCTTGCGAAGCATGGTTGATCGCCTCGAGCAATGCGTTGAGCGTTTCCATGATGCGGCTGCGCTCTTCGAGCAGCGCGTTGTCGCGCGCAACGCTGTTGGAAATTTCCTGGCGCAATTGTCCGATGACTTCCGCTGCGGCACGCGGCGCTTCCGATGCCGTTTCAATCAACTGCGTGATCGGCTCTTCCAGTGCGGTGCCCAGCGTCGTCAAGTGACTTGCCAACGCAGCCTGCAACTCGCCCAACCGCTCCACCGCCGCTTTGCCGCGCGCTGCTTCTTCATCCCTGAGCGTGCCGAGTTCGGAACGCAACAGGCCGGCCAGCTGATCCATGCGTTCGCGGTGCTGTTCGATCCACTGCGCTTCGGCCGCGATGCGGGTGCGCATCAACTCTTCGGCGGACGCGACCAGGCGGGTCGTTTCGTCGAGCGCATGACGGGCACTGGTCTGCGCATGGTCGGTAATCTCTTGCGCAGTCCGGCTCACGATGTCGCAAATTTCGCGCTGTTGCGACAGTGTGTGCTCGCCGGTCTGTTGCAATTGGCGGGACAGGTTCGCCGCCATTGCTTCCAGCGACTGCGTCCAGGCCTGCTGGCGCTGCTGGTCGCGCTCCGCCTGCCCGGACTGCAGGCTGGCGTAGGCTTCGCCGACGGTCGCCACGAGCGTGCCCGAGCGTTGTTCGAATGCCGCGCCGAATGTCTCCAGCGCGCGGCCCACGTCGGCGACGATGCTGGCATTTGCCTGTTCATGGCTCTTCAGTGCCGCCGTCCAGGTGCCAGCCACGGTATCGGCGGTGGCGCTGAACCTTGCGGAAAGGCCGTCGAGTTGCGCCTGCACCGTGTCGGCCATGCGTTCATGCATGGTCTTTGCGTCCTGCGCGATTCCGCTCATCGCGGCCTCGACTACCGGCCTGATGCTTTCGCCGGCGGCTTGCGCACTGCGGCCCAGGCTTTCGCGCAGGGACTGGTCCACCGCGCGTGCCAGTTCGGTATAAGTGCCCTTGACGTTGCTGTGAAAGTCTTCCTGGTTGCTCAGCAGGCGCTGGTTGAGCTGCTGGCTCATGCCCTCCATCTGCACCATCATGGCCTGCAGTTGATTGACCACTGCGGGCAGGGCCTGAGATTGCTGCTGCAAGGCCTTGTAGGTTTCCTGGCGCTGATACGCAAGCGAAAAGCGGCGCAGCGTCGTGGCGATCCGGCTGTCCAGCGCTTGCGCCGCCTGCATTCTTTCACGGCGGCTGACTGCCGACATCAAGCCAAGCATGGCGGACGCGGCAACGCCAGCCACCGAGGTACCGAACGCCAAGCCCAATCCCTTGACCGGAACGGCAAGCGCGGAACGAATTGCTTCGAGATTCGTCGTCTTTTCCAGCGCGAAGACGGCGCCCTTGAGCGTGACAACCATGCCGAGGAAGGTGCCGAGCATACCGAGCATGACCAGCAGGCCGACCAGGTACGGCGTCAGCGCGGGGCCCGGCAAGCCGACGCGCTCGCCTTCAATACGCAGTCGCACGGAATTCTGCAGCGACGGATGCACGCGCTCCAGCAATTCGCCGAGATCTGCGAGGTTATCCGGAATCGCGGCCAACGCGGATTCCAGTGTTGCCGTGGCCTCGCGAAACCGGCGCAGCTCAAGCGCGCCGAACACGTACACTGCGGCGATGAGCGCCGTCATCGACAGCGCCAGCAGGCTGGAGTCGATGAACCCGAACCCGACCCAGACAACCCCCAGCGCGCCGGCGAGGAAGGCGGCTGCAAACAAATGCTTGTTCAACTTTTTAATCATTGCGTCTCTTGCCTGGTTTCTTCGTTGAGTGCTTCCATGAGTCCCGTCGCCGGTTGCAGGCGAAATTCCAATTCTGCCTGCAACAGCATCTGCAACTCGCTGCGAAAGCGCATCAGCCAGCCACCCGCCTGCATCCAGCCGGCAGGGTTGTCTGCCTGTTGTGCATCGGCCAGCTTTTGCCGGTGCTCCTTGAACAAGTGTTCGAATCGCTTCTTCAGCAGCACCGGCACCTTGGCCAGCAGCTTGATCTCGCGGTCGCGCAGGATCGTCTCCAGCGTTGCGTCCAGCTCGGCCAGCTTCCGCAAGCGCGGTGACGTTTTCGCGAGCGCTTCCCGCACATTGACGCGCAGCGGCTGGATGTTTGCATCCATGTCGCGTTGATGCGCTTCATAAAAACGGCGATACGGCACGAAGGATGCCGCCAGGTCGAGCGGCAGTTCGAGTATCGGCTCGGGCAGTTTGATGTGCGACTTGGCTGAACCGGGCGAACAGCTCTTGAGAATCGAGTTCGTCAGTAGTGCCTGAATGCGTTCCATGTCGGCACCGACTGTCGCCCGCGCAACCGCTTGCCCGTCGTGCTGCGCGGGGCGGGATGACTTTGACGAACTTGCAACGCTTTCGCTATGCACGGCAGACAGGGTGATCGCGTCGGTGAAGTGGATCCACAAGCCGAGCTTTTCCGCGAACGCATTCCCGACACCAGCCGCATCGGCCATGCCCAAATCGGCAAGACAACGGATGAGTTTCGAACTGTGGAAATGGGTACGCGGCAACACTCGCGTCATATGCAGGTGCAATCAGAATTGAAAAACAGAGGGAACAGGATCCGCGTCGCCAACTATATGCAACCAACTACATGCACACTTGCGTCGGCCCTGCTTCAGCGAATTCGAGCCACCTTTGGCGGCCCTTTCGGCGACTATTTCATGGCAGAAATGAATCCGCGATTATATCGTGGCGGGGTAGGGAACTCAAACCGGTGCCGCCATACCTTCTCCTGTGCAAATCGGATAACATTCCCCTCGAAAGGCGGACACACGCTTGCACTACCCCACCACCCGAGGAGACATATGAAATCGAAGAACATCATTGCGGCGCTCGCCGCATGGCTTGCCATTGGCTTTTCACACGCCGAAGAAATCAGGATCGGTTGCGTCTCCGGCCTGACCGGCCCGCTGGCGCTCACTACCGCAGACGCACTCAAGGTCACCAGCGGTTATATCGATTTCGTCAATTCCCAGGGCGGCGTCAACGGCAACCAGTTGAAATTTGTGGTCCGCGACGACGGCTACGATCCGAAAAGAACGCCGGGCATGGTCGACGACATCATCGCCAAGGATCATGTGGTTGCGCTCGTCAACGGCGCAGGCACTGCCAACACGGCGGCCCTGCTCAAGACTGGCATCCTGAACAAGCACAAGGTGCCGCTGGTTGGCGTGTTCAGCGGTTCGGAGGTGATCCGCGGCGCGGGGTCGGAGCAGGTATTCCACACGCGAGCCTCCTATCACGACGAAATCATGAAGATTGCGCGCCACGTCTCCACCATCGGCATGAAGCGCGTGGCTGTGCTGTACCAGGATGACGGTTTCGGCGCCGACGTTCTGACCAGTTTGGCGAAAGCATCACAGGAATACAAATTCGACGTCATCCTCAAGTCGCCCTACAAATTCGGCGAGCAGGACTTCACTGCGCAGGCGAAGCAGATGATCGACGCCCATCCGCAAGCGATCCTGCTGATGGGCGTGCCTGAAGCGGTATACCGATTCATGAAGGTATTCGATGCGCCGCTCGGCTTCGCGCAGATCTATGCGCTGTCCTTCGTCTCGCCGAAGGGGTTGGCGGAGTTCGCGGGGGAAGACAGGATCCGCGGCATCGGCATCAGCCAGGTAGTGCCGAATCCGAATTCCACCGTGGTCGGCCTGGCCCGGGATTTCAAAACGTTCATGCAAACGCCGTACGCCAAGGGTGTCGTTGCCAGCCCGTTCACCTTCGAGGCTTACCTGAACATTCGGCTGGTCGTCGAAGCCGTCCGGATGGCCGGTGCGCACCCGACGCCGGAGAAGGTCACGCACAGCCTGACTGCCATGCACGATTACAGGCTGGCGGGCTATCCGATCGACTTCACGGAGACCAATCGGCGCGGCTCTTCCTATCTCGATATCGCCGTCGTCGGCCTCAACGCACGGCTCTCGTATTGAACTTAGTCGGCAACGAAATACAGCGCCGCGCACAGGCCGGCGCCTATCGCATACAGCATCCACGTCTCGGACACCGCATAGGGGTAAAGCATCAGGCCGATGCCTATCCATTTCTTGTAGGGCCGGGACGTCTTTTTCCCGTAGCGATAAGCGGCGTACCCGACGATGCCGAAGAGGATGGCGCCAACCAGATAGGCTGGCGAGGGAAGCGTCAGGCCGAGAGCGCCGAGTGTGTTCAGGTCATCCATGGGTTTCCGTTGCTATAGCGCGACTTGGTCAGGAAAAGCGCCAACCGCTTGCCGTCATATCAATCTGGCGACATAGACAATGATAAAGGCTGACGGCAGCAGCAACGCCTGGGCCAGCAGTGTACCAGCCAGCCGGCTTCCGATCAGCCAGACGATTGCCTTGCGAAACTGGGTTTCGCTGACTTTTCCCTCCACCACATCGTCTGTCATCCCGGACATATGCGGGTCGATGAAAATCGCCATCATGACGGTAGCGCCGCCATTGATGATCGAGGAAAGCGTGCTGGACGTGACCCGAACCGACGGGTCGAGCACGCCAGCATACAACGCAGCGAACACGCCCACAGTCCATAGCGCGGTTGAAGCAATGTTCAGCAGTGTGATCGATGCCGACACACCATGCCCGGAATGCATCATCGTGACGTTGCAAACCGCCGGCATGCTGGCCACATCCTTGACATAGGAAAGGCCTCCCTTGAAGAAACCATGGAGGATGAGTTTGGGGACGGACCGGTGCGTCTGGAAATGGAGAACGGCCCTGCAGAAGACGCGCTGGAAGGTAGGAATCAGGATCGCGCCGATGATGGTGGCAAGGCTTGCGGATATCAGGAGCCACCGGAAGTCGCCGAGCAGTGAAGCAGCGCCGGGGCCTGACAGATTGCTTTCGACGCGCTTGGCAAGAAATGGCCCGAGGAAGGAATTCGATGTGCGCGACACCAGGACGAGGATGCTGAACAGGGCGAATGACACTGCAATTCTGCGCGTGCGCACACCTGCGATGCGAACCGAATAGGCGAGCGTTCCTATCAGGTGAATGACAAAGGTGAGAAAGCAGATGAGAAGTAGCTGTTTGTCCAACTAATTGCCTTTTTGGTGAATGCGGGGAACGACTACTGCTGACCAGAACATGTTGCCATTGTTCCAGCCAGCCTTCATACGCGTGCTTCATCGACGTAATTTACCTCGTCCGATGAATCCGCTCTTGCGAATATCTACCTGCGCCTGCACGGGTGAAGGCAAGGTATAGGCGCTCAAAAACTTGATCCCGGCTGCTTCAGGAATGCGATTTCTTCTTCGGTGGAGACGCGTCCCAGGATGTTGTTCCGATGCGGATAGCGTCCGAACCGGTCGATGATGGCTTTGTGCCGCAGTTCGAATTTGTAGTTGTCTTCCGGCGTGAACTCCCGGAAAAGCCGCTCGGTCTCGACATGAATCCTGCGTGACTCGCTATGCATCCAGGGCATGAGAAGAAAGGCGCGCTCCACTGGCGAAAGTTGTTCCAGCACGCCTGCAGCGACTGCTTCCTGGGACAGGACCAAAGCCGCAGCATCCTGCGCAAATGCGGCAGGGGTGTTGCGAAAGACGTTGCGCGAGAACTGGTCCAGCACAATCACTTCGGCGAGCCTGCCTTTGGGCTCCTTGCGCCAAGCGAAGAGTTCGCCTCGTGCCGCCTGTTCAAGAAGTAGAAGGAAACGGTCCTTCACCAATCTGTCGAACTCCGGTGCGGCGCTCCACCACATTTTCGGTTCGATTTCTTCGAACCAGAATATCAAGACTTGTTGGTACATGATGGCTCCAGTGTGATCGAACGCGCTGGGGCGAATACGAAGGGCTATCGCGCGATCTGGAAATATGCGGAAGGGTACATGCGTGATATGTTAGCAACACGAACGCGCCGTAACGCGCCCATTCTACGCGCTGCCGCTGCGCTTTCAGGGAACGAAAAAAAGTCCCGGATACCGCCATATGATATCCGGGACAAATGGGGTTTTGATGAGACGTTCGCCACCCCTGGAGACAACACAAGACGACTGCTTTGCTGAAACTACCCTGGCAGCCTTGGCCGCGTTGTTCTACCCTACTCAGCTCTTGTAAAAACCGCAGGTAACGACGAGATCGCCTTCCATCTCGAAATATGCCGATTTGCGTTGCACCTTGCGTGTCAACGGATGCGGATGCTTGTAATCGACCCAACCGCTGCCAAGCTTTTTCGCCTTCCCGACGATTTCCGCCACGAATATCTTGCCGTCGGCATCCTTGAATACATTTCCATCCGCACCCACCAGCCGGGGATTGCTGCCATTCGCGACGCATTTCGCCGAGGCGTCGTAAATACTCAGGTAAAGGTCGCGATCGACGAAGCTGCTGTTGCTCAACTTCTTAACGTCTTGCAGCAGCGCCTGCGGACCATGCCGCCGCGCAAAGACAATTGCTCGCCTGACCATATCGACAGCATCGTCGGCGCTGCCGAATTCACGCGTGCCGAGTGAGAACGGCGAAACCGCAGAAGCCAGCAGCACCGCCTGCTCATGCAAGCCCGCCGCAGTCCGCGACGCTTCCTCGACAAACGCTGCGTTTTGCTGCGTCATGCCATCCATCTGCACCACGGCGCGATTGATTTCTTCCAGCCCGCTGCTCTGCTCCAGGCAGGCTGAAGCGATGTCTCGCATGATGTCGGCAACTTCGGTAACGCCGGAAATGATTCCCTGCATTTGCTCCCCGGCCGACGTGACGAGCGTGCTGCCCTCCTCGACCCTGGTCACCGATTCGCCGATCAGCTTCTTGATTTCCGAGGCCGCTGTCGCGGAGCGCTGCGCCAGCGCCCTCACTTCGGCTGCGACCACCGCGAAGCCGCGCCCCTGCTCGCCGGCGCGGGCCGCTTCCACGGCGGCATTCAATGCAAGGATGTTGGTCTGGAAGGCAAGGCCGTCTATCACGCCGATGATGTCGACGATGCGGCGTGAACTTTCCGTGATGCGCTCCATGGTATCGATCACGCGCGCCACCGCCTCGCCGCCGGAGGAAGCTGATGCGGACGCCTTCGCCACCAGCGCCGTCGCCTGTTGCGCGGCGGCGGCGTTCTGCTTGACGGCGCTCGTCAGCTCTTCCATGGAAGCCGCGCTTTGCTGCAACGAACCGGCCTGGCTCTCGGTACGCGCCGACAGTGCGGAATTATCGGCGTTGATGAATCCCGATGTTGTCGCGATCGCCGCCGTGCCCAGCCTGACCTTACTCACGACACTGAATACACGTTCGCCCGCATCATGCAGCGCCTGCTGCAATTCGCCGAATTCACCGGCGGCATCCGGCGGGGCCGGTTCACTGATATCGCCTTCGGCCAGGCGCCGTGCGATCTGCAGCGTGCACTGCATCGGCTGCATGATGCGCCTATACAGCACCCAGCAGAAGCCCAGATGGAACAGCATCACGACAGTGCCGCCAAGCACAAGCAGGCTACGGTCCTGTGCGTCGCCGGGCTGGCCGAGTACAAGCGCGATCAATGTGCCCGCCAGCAACACGCCGGCCAATGCGCCCGCGGCGAGAAGGTGCGGCGTGCGCAGCATCACAGTGCCAGCTTCGCGCACGTCCGCCGCGATGGCCGGTTGCACGGCTTGGTGTAAGGAGTTCGCCGGAAGCGAAACGATGGATGCAATGGCAGGTATGGTCACGATACTTCCTCCTTGTTGGCGCAGGCAGTCGCTGCTTGTCATTCCGTGGAACTAACGCAGAAAAAACACCGTCATGTGCGTTGCATACCGCCGTGGCGCATTGAATAAGTCATCGCCGCCAGCGCAATGATCGTTCCCTGCAACATCAGCCTGCCCGCTTCGCCGAGGCCCACGCTCGTCAGGAAGTTGAACAGCAAGACCAGCATGAACGAAGCAATTGCAGGCCCCGCCACACCACCCTTGCCGTTGCCGAAATTGACGCCGCCGAGTATCGACGCCGCCAATGAATTCAATGCGAGGTCCTGCCCCAGCGTTACGTTGCCAAAGCCGACGAAGCCGATCAGCATGATGCCGGCCAGCGCCGATGACAGGCCCGAGGCGACGTGCGACAGGAAGAGCACGCGCAAATAGGGCAGGCCGGAAAGTTCGGCGGCACGCGGATTGGCACCGAGCGCATCGACGACCTTGCCGAATACGCTGTAGCGCAGGAAGAGTCCGACGGGAAGCAGCGCGCACAGCCATGCGAGGGCCATCGCCGGTACGCCTCCGATGCGGATCGTGCCAAACATGCGCACCAGTTCGGGTGCCGGGCCTGGCGCATGGAACTGGCTGAATGCGATCACCGTGCCGGACAAAATCATCGACACCGCGAGCGTGACGATCACGGACGATGCGCGCACGAGCGCGACCAGAACGCCGTTGAGTGCGCCGACCATAAGGCCGAAGAGCAGGCAGGCCGCGAGCGCTACCGGTGCCGGCAACGGCAGGATACCGCTGGTCAAGAGGTACGACACTGCCGCGATGACGCCACCGGTCGACAGGTCGAGCGAACGGCATCGCACGACGAGCGCCTGCCCCATCGCAGCCATGCCGAGCGGCGCGGCCTGGCGCAGTATCAAAAGCAACAGCATTGGTGAGAGGAGGTGCGGCCGCAGGAATGCGGCGCATGCCAGGAGCGCGGCCGTGCAGATGTAGGCTGGCGGCAGCGCGGCAAGACGTGTAACCGTACGCGACAACGCCACGCGTGTCGCAAACATAGGCATAGCAATGGTCGTCATGATCAGAGTCCTAGAGAGCGGCGGCGCTGCGTGCCGACTGCCGCCAGCAACAGCAGGCCGGTCGTTGCCGCGCGCAGGAAAGGTGAAACACCGAACAGGTTGAGGCCGTTCGATAACAGGCCGAGTCCGAGCGTTCCCGCAAGGACGCCGGCAACGCTGCCGATGCCGCCGGTGAGCGAGACGCCGCCCAGCGCTACCGCAGCCACCGATTCGAGCGCATAAGATGCGCCCATGGCCGGGTCGGCGGAAGATACGCGCGAGGCGATGAATACGCCCGCAACGACGGCGAACAGGCTCGACATCACGTAGGCGCCGACCACGACCCGCTTGACATGGACACCGTTGAGGTAGGCGCTATGGGCATTGGCGCCAGCGGCGAACAGATGCAAGCCGAAACGCGTATGCCGCAGCACCCAGCTGCTCAACAGCGTGCAGGCGACGCCCCACAGCACCGCATACGGCATGCCGGCCAGGTTGCCGTTGGCGGACTCCACCAGAACCGGCGCGATTGTGCCCCCTGGAATCGGCAACACGATATAAGCGAATCCTTGCAGGAAGGTCGCGGTGCTGAGGGTCATGACCAGCGGATGAACGCCGGTGAAGGCGATGCCCGCGCCATTGACGACACCAACGAGGATGCCGAGCGCTGCCGCCAGCGCCAGCCCGGTTGCCGGATCGGATTGGGTCGCGATGATGGAACCGGCCAGGCTGACGACGGAGCCGACCGACAGGTCGATACCGCCTGCCAGCACCACGAACAGCTGGCCAAGGCCAACCAGCAGCAAGGCGCAAATCTGCCCACCAAAATTGATGAAGTTTTGAGCGCTGCGGAAATCCGGCGTGCTCAGCATCAGGCCGAGAAACAGCACCAGCGGAAAGCCGAGGGTGCGCAGCGTCAAGCCGGTGCGCTGACGATGTCGTTGACTGGTCATGCCTGGCTCCTTGCAAGAGAAGATGCGCCGCGCATGCCCGGCGCATCCTGTATCGCCAGCGCCAGCAAATGTTCTTCGGTCACCCCGTCGGCGGCCACGTCGGCCACGATGCGGCGCTGGCGCATCACCAAAATGCGGTCGCACATGCCGATGAGTTCCGGCAGATCGCCCGACACCGCAAGCACCGCACCGCCGTCGTCGGCAAATTGGCGCAGCAGCCGGTAGATTTCCGCCTTAGCGCCGACATCGACACCACGCGTCGGCTGCTCGATCAGCAAGGTGTCGACGCCTGCGGCCAGCCAGCGTCCGATCATGACCTTTTGCTGGTTGCCGCCGGAGAGCGTACCAACAGCCTTGGAGCGCGCGGAGCGAAGTTGGAGTTGCTCGGCGAGACGTTCCACCACCTTGCGCGCGCGGGGGGCCAGCCGGTGCAAGCCGCGCCCGCGCAGCAGGCCGAGCTGCAGGTTGTCGCATATCGACAGGTCGAGGTACAGGCCTTCGATCTTGCGGTCTTCCGGCACCAGCGCTACACCGCTGCGGACCATGGCGGCAGTTCCACGGCAGCCGATGCTGGCGGCTGGCATACCCGAGACCGGGCGATGCACCACGTTGCATTCCACCGAACGTTCCGCACCGGCCAGAGTGCGCATCAGTTCCCGCTGTCCCTGGCCTTCCAGTCCGGCCAATCCTACGATCTCGCCGCGCCTGAGCGACAGGATGGACCGCCGGCCCGCGCCCTCGCGCGAGGTGTCGACGGCGTCGAGCGCAATATCACCCGCCGCACCCGCGCGACGCGCGGGAAACAGCGACTGCAGAGGCCGGCCAACCATGAGCGACACCAGCCTGTCCTCGGTGAGCGCGCCTATCGGTTCGGTGGCGACGTGGCGGCCGTCCTTAAGTATTGTCACGGTGTCGCAGAAACGGAAAATCTCTTCGAGCCGGTGGCTGATGTAAAAGATCAGCTTGCCGTTTGCCGCAAGGCGCCGCAGCAGGGTTTCCAGCTTGTCGACTTCCGCCCGGTTCAGCGGTGCGGTCGGTTCGTCGAAGATGAACA
>DASVLM010000598.1:0-4310 GCA_036384875.1 Noviherbaspirillum sp. | reverse complement strand
ATGTCGTCCGCTTCCACGCCGAGCACCTTGACCGCGTTCTCGCTGACGAAGACGTACTTCCCCTCGCTGCCCGGCGCAAGCCGGAACTGGAATACGGTGAGCGGCAGCGCGGAAGTCATGTCGACCAGGCGCCGGTGCGCGTCTTCCGCCAGCAGCCGGGCTTCCTGCGCGCGGGCGCTGCGCTCTTCCACCTTGCGTTCCAGGTCCGCATAGGAATCGCGCAGCTGGCGCGCCATGCTGTTGAACTGGTGCGCCAGCGCTTCCAGCTCGTCGCCGGTGCGCACCTCGATGCGCTGGTCGAGCGCGCCTTCGCCGATGCGCGCCGCGCCCTCCTGCAAGGCACGAATCGGCGTCACCATGCGGCGCACCAGCACCATGCTCGCCACCAGCGCCAGCACCAGGCCGCCGAGCAGCAGCATGCCGATATGCTTCAAAGTGGCAGACAGCGGCGCGAACGCTTGCGCGCTCGGCTGTTCGACGAATACGCGCCAGCCGAGCGGCGCGATGGTGGCATAGGCGCCGAACACCGGCCGTCCCGCCAGGTCGAACCCTTCCACCGCCTTCACCTCGCCGGGCGGCGTACCGAGCGCGGCGCGCACCTGCGGCAGTTCCGACATGTCGGTTTTCTGCAGCACCAGCGCGAGGTCGGCATGCGCGATCAGCTTGCCGCGCTCGTCGACCGCGTAGGCATTGCCCTCTTCGCCGACCGCAATGCGATTGATGCCGTCGAGCAGGAACTGCAGATTGATTTCGGTGATGGTGATGCCCGCCTGTTCGGGCCCGGCGGCCATCGCCACCGTGATGTAGGGTTCGACGTCGCGGCGGAAGTAGACCTGGCTGAAATACGGCCGGCCGGTGCGCGCTTCCTGCACCGCCATCGTGAGCGAATGGTCGATGCCGCTGCCGACGACGTCGCCGCCGAGGCGCGACATGCGAAGCCGCTCGCGGCCGTTGGCGTCGACCAGGATGACGTCCGAAATCGCCGGCACCTGCCGCAACAGTCGCAGTTCCTGCATGCGCTTGGCAAGCGCATCCTCGCCGGGCTTCAGCGGTGCGGTAAGACCCACCTGATGCACCACTTCGAACAGGGTCTGCTCGATGCGATCCGCCGCCGCTTCCGCCTTTTCTCGCTGCAGCTCCGTCAGCGCGCTGCGGTTCTCGTGATACGCAAAGTACAAACTGGTCGCGCCGCTCGCGAGCAGCACGCCGCACACCAGCGACGCGAATATCACGAGGTATTTGCGGAACAGCGTTCCCTGCGGGTTGTTTCTTGTCTCGCTCATTGTGCTGCGGGCGCGCCTGTGCGCGCCTCCTGTATTCAGTCGAATGCCTTGTCGTTCGGGTTCTTGTAGAGCCTGTCCACCGCTTCACTCATGGGGAAGTTGAGGCTGATGCCCTTGGGCGGAATCGGCGACAGGAACCATTTGCGATAGATGGCCTCGATCTGGCCCGAGGTCATGATCTTCGCGATGGTGTCGTCGACCAGCTTCTTGAATGCGGTATCGCCCTTGCGCATCATGCAGCCGTAGGCTTCATAGGATTGCGGCGTTCCTGTCACGAGCCACTCATGCGGACGCCATGCCTCGCTGATGACGGCGTACAGGATGGCGTCGTCCATCATGTAGGCGTGCGCCTGGCCCGACTGCAACACCGCCAGCGGGTCCACGCCGTGATCGACCACGGTGACGATCTTCATGCCGAGCTTGTGTTCTTCATTCAGCTTGTGCAGGAGCTGCTCGGAAGTCGAGCTGGCATTGGTCACCACGACCTTGCCGGCAAGATCCTTGAAGTCGCGGATGGCCGACTCGCGATGCGTCATCAGCCGGGTACCGATCACGAACAGGGAATTGGAAAATGCCACCAGCTTCTGCCGCTCGGTGTTGTTGGTGGTGGAGCCGCATTCCAGGTCGATTGCGCCCTTCTGCACCAGCGGTATGCGGTTCTGCGACGTGATGGCGACGAGGTTGACCTTGAGCCCCGGCATGCGCAGTTCGCGCTTGATCGCATCGACCACCTTCAACATGATGTCGTGCGAATAGCCGACCACCTCGCCCTTGCTGTCGACGTAGGAAAACGGCATCGAGGTTTCGCGATAGCCGAGCGTGATCTCGCCGGACTGGCGGATCTTGCCGAGGGTGCCCAATGCGTCTGCTGCCGGAACTGGTCTGCACATCAGGCCGGCGGCCAATGCTGCTGCAAGGATGAACAGCTTGCCGATGGCGCCGCTCCAGTGTGGGGGCCGTGTCCGACGTGCGTTCATGGCATCCTCCGCCGCTTCAGCGCCGCGCAACCGGCAGGCGTACGGTCAGCGTGGTGCCTGCCGTTTCGCTGGTCGACATGACAATGGTGCCGTGCTGCGCTTCGGTCACCAGCTTGGCGCTGTAAGTGCCGAGGCCGGTGCCTTCGGCCTTGCCGGCAGTAACGTATTTGTCGAAGAAGCGG
Organism: Noviherbaspirillum sp.; assembly: GCA_036384875.1. Taxonomy (GTDB): domain Bacteria; phylum Pseudomonadota; class Gammaproteobacteria; order Burkholderiales; family Burkholderiaceae_D; genus Noviherbaspirillum. The sequence goes on along the minus strand of DASVLM010000598.1, from coordinate 1,868 downwards.
TCGCGTATCGCCTCCGGCACCACGCCGGCGTTGCGGATGGCGACGACAACCGTCTTGTCGTCCATTGCGAAGCGCACATCGATCCTGCCGCCTTCCTGCGATGCTTCGGCAGCGTTGCGCAGGAGGTTGCCGAACAGCGAATGGCACAAGCCCTTTTCGCCGCTCGCAATGTAGCGCCCGGCCGGCGCCTCGCTGCCGTCCGCCGCCGCCATGCGGATGTCGAGCCCGAGCCCGGCAAAGGCCTTGAGCGTTTCTTCGCCCACAGTGACAAGCGTCGCGACCACATCCACCGGTTCCGGCCGCAATTCGAAGGTGCCGGTTTCCATGCGATACAGGTTGAGCGACTGGTTGACCTGGTCGAGCGCACGCCAGGCTTCGGCCTGGATCAGCCGCACCATTTCCGCGTGCGAGGCGCTGAAGCCGCCGCTGGTGAGCAAGGCGTCGGTGCCGGTGATGATGGCGGCGATCGGGTTCTTCAGGTCATGCTGGGTGATGCGTTCCACGTCCTCGCGCAGCTTGGCGGAGGCGGCGAGCGACGCATGCTGGCGGCTCAGGTCGGCGAAGGCGAGCTTCAGCCGCAGATGGGTGCGCAGGCGCGCCTTCAGGATGCCCGGCTCGGCCGGCTTGGCGATGTAGTCCACTGCGCCCATTTCCAGGCCGCGCACCACGTCTTCCACGCCGTCGTTGCCGGTCAGGAAAATGATCGGAATATCGCGGGTGGCCGGGTTGGCCTTGAGTTCGCGGCAGACCGCATAGCCGTCCATCTCCGGCATCATGATGTCGAGCAGGATGAGGTCAGGCGGGCGCGAGTCGCGCGCGAGCTGCAGCGCCTCGGCGCCGGACGTTGCCCGGATCACGGCGCATTCGCCTTCCAGGATGGCGGCGATGACATCGATATTGGCAGGCACATCGTCCACCACCAGCACGGTGGAGGTTTCGATGCGCGACTCCATCTCAGTGGCGTTCGCGATGCCGAGCACCTTGTTGACGGCCGGCGCGCTTACACAGGTATCCCGCTGCTCGCGGCCGATGATCTTGCGGACCTTGTTGGCGAGGTCCTGCACGGTGTACGGCTTGACGAGGTATTCGGACGCGCCGGACGAGATCGCCATGCGCACCCGCTCGCGGTCGGTTTCGGCAGTCACCAGCATGAACGGCAGGCGGGACAGCGCCGGCTCGCTGCGCACCCAGCGCAAGAGCCCGATGCCGCTCATGCCCGGCATGTTCCAGTCGGAGATGACCGCCGATACCGGCGTGGTGCGCAAGGTGCGCATCGCCTCCTGCCCGTTGGTTGCCTGGATCACCTGCGCGAATCCCATGTCGCGCAAGGCGGCGGACAGGGCTTGTCGCATTGGCAACTGGTCGTCGACGACCAGGATGGGGAGTTGCTGTTTCATGTCATGAGGCCCGCCCAGAGCTTGGCCCGGCGCCCCGCCTTGCAGGTTCGGCCGCCCGGCCTTGTATCGTTTTTATGTCATACGACTATCTTGCAATCCTTACCCTGCGGCAATCCCATATTCATGGCATTTGTCGAATTTTGTTTATATTCCGAACAATGAGATTTTTCCTTTACCAGCGGTCCAGCCGGTCGCCCCAGCTGAAGATGTCACGGGTATAAAAACGGTAGGCGTCGGGCGAATCGCCCATCTTCGCCAGGTCGAACACGAACAGCGCCCGGCCGATGCCGCGCCGGCGGTAGCCGCGGTTACGCTTGGGCAGGATGGAATCGCGCCAGGCGCCGAGGTTGATGTAGGTGTAGTTGTTGCGCCCTTCGCGCGGACGCGGGAATTGCAGGTCCGCCTCCAGTGCGACGTGGGTGTGGCCTTCGACATGCAGGCGCAGGCCGAGTCCGCGGTAATCCGGCCGGA
>DASVLM010000597.1:0-18463 GCA_036384875.1 Noviherbaspirillum sp. | reverse complement strand
CGAAGTAAATCCCAGGGGCCATGGCCTTACCTACATCGACCACCTGACGCACAACGTGCATCGCGGCCGCATGAAGGAGTGGGCGGAATTCTACGAGCGCCTGTTCAACTTCCGCGAGATCCGCTACTTCGATATCGAAGGCAAGCTGACCGGCTTGAAGTCGAAGGCGATGACTTCGCCCTGCGGCAAGATCCGCATCCCGATCAATGAATCTTCCGACGACAAGTCCCAGATCGCGGAATATCTCGACCTTTACCACGGCGAAGGCATCCAGCACATTGCGCTGGGCACCGATGATATCTATACCACCGTCGATAACATGAAGAAGGCGAGCGTGGCGTTCCAGGACACCATCGAGACCTACTATGACCTCGTCGACAAGCGCTTGCCAGACCATGGCGAACATCTCGACGAACTGCGACGCCTGCGCATCCTCATCGACGGCAACAGCAACGCAACGCATCGCGAACTGCTGCTGCAGATCTTCACGCAAAACGTGATCGGCCCGATCTTCTTCGAGATCATCCAGCGCAAGGGCGACCAGGGCTTTGGCGAAGGCAATTTCCGCGCGCTGTTCGAGTCGATCGAGCTCGACCAGATTCGACGCGGCGTGTTGAAGGATGAAGGCATTTCTGCATAACCGGAATCAGGACAAGACATGAATACGACAGTCGACCACGCGGATTTTTTCAAGACCCTGACGGAGAAATCCGACCACGGCGCATTGCGCGGCAACTATGAAGGCGCCGACGAACATTATGTTGTCAAACAGGATTGGGCGAAGTACACGCCGGAGCAGCATGCATTGTGGCGCCGGCTTTACGAGCGCCAGGCCAGCCTGATACCGGGGCGCGCCTGTGACGAGTTCATCGAAGGAGTCGCACGGCTCGATACTTCCGACGGCATTCCCGATTTTGCGCGTGCTACCGAATCGCTCTACAAGGCAACGAAATGGGAACTGGTCGCGGTGCCGGGGCTGATTCCGGACCTCACCTTCTTCGAGCATCTTGCTGCTCGCCGCTTCCCGGTGACGGTGTGGCTGCGCAACCCTGAGGAGTTCGATTACATCGTCGAACCCGACGTCTTCCATGATTTCTTCGGCCATGTGCCGATGCTGTTCAATCCGATCTTTGCCGATTACCTGCAGGAGTACGGTCGCGGCGGCATGAAGGCCTTGAAGCTCGATGCGCTCAAGTACATTGCACGGCTTTACTGGTACACAGTGGAGTTCGGCCTGATCCAGACGAAGCAAGGCTTGCGCGCCTATGGTGCCGGCATTCTTTCTTCCGGTGGCGAGATCGAACATTGCCTGACGAGCCCGAAGCCGCGTCGCGTGATGCTGGATGCCGAGCGCACGATGCGCACGCTCTACAAGATAGACTCGTATCAGGAAACCTATTTCGTCATTCGCGACTACGAGCACCTGTTCTCGACCACCGAGCCCGATTTCACGCCGCTGTACGAAGTGCTGAAAACCGAGGAGGCGCTGCCGGCGGATACGCTGTTGCCGGGCGAGGTGAACCTGCCGCCGAATCCGGTATTGCAAGCGGCTACGGCTTAGCAGGCTGTCGAGAAGCTACTGCACGAGCCGATCTTGATGCCCTGCTAGCTGGATATGCGCGGTATCCGTGCACGACTGCGCAATGCATCGCGCAGTTCATCGATGGTGACTTTGCCGTCCTTGTTAGCATCGATCCGGTCGAAGTGCTGGACGATGCGATCCAGGCCGGCGGCTTTCGCTTCTTCCCGGGTGAGGGCGCCATCGCCGTTCTTGTCGGCGGTGCGGAAGCGCTCCTCGATTTTCTCGAGGTACCCGGGATGCTTCATCGATACCGATGGTGCCGTCGCCGGAGCCGACTGCGTGTAAGCAAGCCCGCTGCCGAACACGGCGCCGAAGGCTGCGCAGAGTAGGATGGGTTTCAACATTGCCGCTGCTCTATTTTTTCTCCCTGTGTTTTTACTGTAAGAGCGGCAGCGGGCGGTTTGCTGCAGATTTACCGGTTGTTACACCTGTTACGGGAGCCCTGTTGCAGATCCTTCAACCCGACGCACCGCAGGCAAGTTTCAGGAAGCGGGCGAAGGCCTCCGCTGCAGGCGGCTGCGAACGCGATGTCTTGCGCACGATGCCGATTTCCATCGGCGGCACAACGTCCGTGATGGGGCGCGCTTCGATCTTTCTGCCGTCCAGCGTCCATGGGCGGAACACGAGGTCGGACAGGATTGCCACACCCAACCCGAGCCCCACGAAGGTCCGCACGGCTTCCATCGATTCGGTTTCGAGCAGGAGGTGAGGTGTCAAGCCGCGCTTTTGCCAGTAGCGTTTCGCCGATTCGCCTGCATCGTCGACCATGATCTGGATCAGCGGATATTCGGCAATTTCCTTCAGCGAGACTTCGCTCGCCGAGCACAGCGGATGGTCGCTGGCCGTCCACAACTGCCGGCGCGAGCGGACCAGCGGTTCGCCCACCAGTCCTTTGGAAGGACCGACGTTGGAGGTGACGGCAATGGCGACGTCGACCTCGCCGTTCTTGATGGCATCTTCAAGTTCCAGCCGGTGCAATTCCAGCAGCTTGATCTTCACGCCGGGATGGGTGCGCTGAAAGCGTGCGAGGTATTGCGGCAGGAAGTAACCCATCACCGTGTACGAGGCGGCAATCCGGATCTCGCCGGATACGTCGTAGGTACGGAAGGTCGGGGCGCGCACCGCATCGTTGAGGGCGTTGAGCACATGCTGGGCATGCTGCACGAAGTGGTGGCCCTCTGCGGTCAGGGTGACGCCATGCGGATGCCGGTCGAACAGCTTCACGCCAAGCATGCCTTCCAAAGTGGCGATAGCATTGGTGACGGCGGTCTGCGACACATGGACCGCATGGGCGGCGAGGGAAAACTGGCCGGTTTCCGCTGCGGCGAGGAAATAGCGGAGGTGGCGCGTGGAGATGTCTTGATAGGCCATTCGATTTTCGAATATCTGCTTCATCAAAATTATATTTTACTCAGGAGCCCTGAGTTCTTATAGTGATTGATGGCAGCGTACCGGCGCGGCGCCCGTCACATGGGCAGGTCGCGCAACAAGAAGAGGTTCGCCGTACCACGGTGGGCCGCTTCGATACAGCATTCTCACAATGAATCGACAATAGTTGGAGGCAACAATGAACGCACCCCTGGATTCCCGCCAGCGCCAGCTGATGGAGAATATTTCCCTCGACGACAAGTTCACGCTGGAGCGCGGACGCGTCTTCCTGACCGGCACGCAAGCGCTGGTCCGGCTACCGATGATGCAGCGGCAGCGCGACCTGAAAGCCGGGCGCAATACCGCCGGCTACATCACCGGCTATCGCGGGTCGCCGCTCGGCAACGTCGACATGACGGCGATGAAGGCGCGCAAGTATCTGGAAGCGCACCACGTCAAATTCCATCCCGGCATCAATGAAGATCTGGCTGCCACCGCTTGCTGGGGGACGCAGCAGCTGAACCTGTTCCCGGACGCCAAGTACGACGGCGTGTTTTCGATGTGGTACGGCAAGGGCCCCGGCGTGGACCGCTGCGGCGACGTCTTCAAGCATGCCAACATGGCCGGCACCGACAAGAACGGCGGCGTGCTGGTGATCGCCGGCGACGACCACGCCGCCAAGTCCTCCACCGCCGCACACCAGTCGGAGCACATCCTGAAAGCCTGCGGCATCCCGGTGCTGTATCCGTCGTCCGTGCAGGAATACCTCGACTACGGCCTGCATGGCTGGGCGCTGTCGCGCTACACCGGCCTGTGGGTATCGATGAAGTGCGTGACGGATCTCGTGGAATCGGGGGCATCCGTCGATGTCGATCCGGATCGTCTGAACATCGTCATCCCGAACGATTTCGAGCTGCCGCCCGGCGGACTCAACATTCGCTATCCCGACGCCGTGCTGGAGCAGGAAGCGCGGATGAACCATTTCAAGTGGTATGCGGCGCTGGCCTATGTACGCGCCAACAAGCTGAACCAGATCATCTGGGACAGCCCGCATGCCCGCATCGGCATCATCACTGCCGGCAAGTCTTACCTCGATACGCGCCAGGCGCTGTACGACCTCGGCATCGACGAGAACGTCGCGCGCGACATCGGTATCCGCCTCTACAAGATCGGCATGACCTGGCCGCTCGAAGCGGAAGGCGTGCAGGCGTTTGCGCGCGGCCTCGATGAAATCCTGGTGGTCGAGGAGAAGCGCCAGATCCTCGAATACCAGTTGAAGGAAGAGCTTTACAACCTGCCCGACGGCCAGCGTCCGCGCGTGGTCGGCAAGTTCGACGACACCGGCGAGTGGAGCGGCAACCATCGTGAAGGCCACGGCAACTGGCTGTTGCCGGCGACCTATGAGCTGAACCCGGCGCAGATTGCGCGCGCGATTGCCACGCGCATCTCGAAGTACTTTGCCGGCCACCCGATCGAGCAGCGCGTGAAGGAGCGCATCGCCTACCTCGAAGCGAAGGAAGCGGCGCTGAAGGTCGGCAGCGCGAAGCCCGATCCGAACAAGGACCGCATTCCGCACTTTTGCTCCGGCTGTCCGCACAACACCTCGACCAAGGTGCCGGAAGGCAGCCGCGCGCTGGCGGGCATTGGCTGCCATTACATGGTGCTGTGGATGGATCGCAAGACGTCCACCTTCACCCACATGGGCGCCGAGGGTGTGACCTGGGTCGGCCATGCGCCGTTCACCAACGAGAAACATGTGTTCCAGAACCTCGGCGACGGCACCTACTTCCATTCGGGTTTGCTGGCGATCCGCGCCGCGGTGGCAGCCAAGGTCAACATGACCTACAAGATTCTTTACAACGATGCAGTGGCGATGACCGGCGGCCAGAACGTCGACGGCCCGATCGATCCGGCGATGATCTCGCGCCAGATCGCCGCCGAAGGCGTGAACCCGATCGTCGTCGTCACCGACGAGCCGCACAAATACCCGGCCGGTTACAACTGGGCGCCGGGCGTGACGATCCGCCATCGCGACGAACTCGACGCGGTACAGAAGGAGCTGCGCGAAGTGACGGGCGTCTCCGCCATCATCTACGACCAGACTTGCGCCTCCGAAAAACGCCGCCGCCGGAAGAAGATTGGCAAGGACGGCAAGCCGATGTATCCGGACCCGGCCAAGCGCGCGGTGATCAATGAAGCAGTATGCGAAGGCTGCGGCGATTGCAGCGTGCAGTCGAACTGCCTGTCGGTCGAGCCGCTGGAAACCGAATTCGGCCGCAAGCGCCAGATCAACCAGTCGTCCTGCAACAAGGACTTCTCTTGCGTGAAGGGGTTCTGCCCGAGTTTCGTCACGGTGGAAGGCGGCCAGCTGAAGAAGCCGAAAAAGGCGGCGGTCAGCGATGACGCCGGCGCAAAGAAACACCCGGTGCTCGATGGAAGCAAGCTGCCGCAGCCGTCGCTGCCGTCGACTGTGCAGCCGTTCGGCATTCTCGTCACCGGCGTGGGCGGTACCGGCGTGGTGACGGTCGGTCAAATCCTCGCGATGGCCGCGCACATCGAAGGCAAGGGTTGCTCGGTGCTCGACATGACCGGCCTCGCGCAAAAGGGCGGCGCGGTGATGTCGCATGTGCGCCTGGCCGATCGCCAGGAAGACATTCATTCGACGCGCGTCGGCACCGGCGCGGCCGACCTCGTGATCGGTTGCGACGAGATCGTGACGGCCAGCCGCGACGCGCTGTCCCGCATGGGCGAGGGCCGCACCTGGGCTGCGGTGAACGCGACCAAGTCGCCGACGGCAGCCTTCGTGCGCAACCCGAACTGGCAATTCCCGGAGTCGACTGCGCAGGAGAGCATCCGAGCTGCCTGCGGTGCAGACCATGTCGACTTCTTCGATGCCGGCAAGGTCGCCACTGCGCTGATGGGCGACAGCATTGCAGCCAACATGTTCATGCTCGGCTATGCATGGCAGAAGGGTTGGGTGCCGGTGACGGAAGCGGCGTTGATGAAGGCGATCGAGTTGAACGGCGTGTCGATCGAGTTCAACAAGCAGGCTTTCGTCTGGGGCCGCAATGCAGCGCATGACTGGGCTGCGGTCGAACGTCTCGCGAAGCTGAACGACACGGCGGCGCAAGTCATCGACTTCAAGCGCACGCCTTCGCTGGACGAACTGATCGACACCCGCGCCGAATTCCTGACGAAGTACCAGGATGCCGCCTACGCGAAGCAGTACCGCGACTTCGTCGAGCGTGTGCGCAAGGCGGAACAGGAGACGACGGAGCAGAAGCAGTTGCGCTTGACCGAAGCGGTGGCACGCTACCTATTCAAGCTGATGGCCTACAAGGATGAGTACGAAGTCGCGCGCCTGCATTCCGATGCGGCCTTCCAGGCCAAGATCGGCAACATGTTCGAAGGCGATTACAAGCTCAAATTCCATCTCGCGCCGCCGCTGCTGGCCAAGCGCGATGCCGACGGCCACCTGGTCAAGCAGGAATTCGGCCCGTGGATGATGAAGGCATTCGGCCTGTTGGCGAAGCTGAAGTTCCTGCGCGGTTCCGCGTTCGACATTTTCGGCTACACCGAAGAGCGCAAGACTGAGCGTGCCCTGATTGCGCAGTACAAGGACACCATCGCAGCACTGCTGCCGCGCCTCAAGGCAGACAATCTGTCTAAGGCGGTCGCCATCGCTTCCATTCCCGAAGAGATCCGCGGCTTTGGCCACGTCAAGGAACGGCATCTGAAAGCGGCGAAGGATAAGGAAGCGTCGCTGCTGAAGGAGTTCGATGCACCACAGCCGGTGCCCACATCGTCCCAGCACGCCGCCTGACCCGGCCGGCATTGCAACGAACGCCACCCGCGCTTGCCGGGTGGCGTTTTTTTATGGGCAGCGCTTGCGCGATCTGTAATGCTGGCGATACATTAGACTCATTTCATCCGCCGTCCGATGCAGGGCGGGCGTTGGAACGGGGTCCAGGGTATGCCACACGCACAAGATCATATGCAGCCTGACCATCCGGCGATCGATGCCAGAGAATTGCGCCGCCAGCCGCATCGGGTATTCATGTCCGGTCTGGTAGTACTCAACATGTTCATCGAGTCGGGCATGCTCTGGCTTTTCGCCGCGGCCGGCACGATAGAACCGCACATCGCGCTGCTGTTCACTGCCGCCGGAATGACGAGTTCCCTTGCGTTCTATGCCTTCTTCCGCAAGGGTTTGAACCTGCGCCTCAAGGACAAGGGTCTGCTGGTGCCTCAGCTTGTCGTCAACGGCGTGGTGCAGCTTGTCTTCATCCTGCTTGCGCCCAAGCTCACCATCCTGTTCCTGATCACGCTGATTGCATTCTCCGGGTATGCGGCGCTGGAATTCACGCCCCGCCAGTACACCACGGGCTGGCTGCTGTACGGCGCCGCTACCGCCATTACGATGTGGATGATTCGCAGCGAGTTCGACTATCCCGGCAAATCCGGCGTGGAGATGGCGCTCGTCTGGTTGTTCTTCTTCCTGGCACTGCGCAGTCTGACGTTGGCGAGCGCACGCTTTTCCCGCCTGCGCGAGAAGCTGAGCGAGAAGAACCGCCAGCTGGAAGAATCGCTACGGCAGATCGAGGACCTGGCCAGTCACGACCAGCTCACAGGCGTGCTCAATCGCGGCAACCTGCTGAAGCTGCTGGAAACGGAACTGCGCCGCACCGAACGCACAGGCGAGCCGTTCTGCTTCGCGATGCTCGACCTCGATCATTTCAAAAGCGTGAACGACACCTACGGCCATCCGGTAGGAGACCAGGTACTCAAAAAGGTGTGCGAGATTGCGACGCAATGCGTGCGCGTGGTGGATAGCATGGGGCGGATGGGCGGCGAGGAATTCGGTATCCTGCTGCCCAATACTTCGCTCGACCACGGCAGGGTGTCGCTCGAACGGGTGCGCGAGGCAGTCGAGGCCTGCGGCTGGCATGCCATCGCCCCCGGGCTCTCTGTGCATCTTTCCGCAGGCATCGCGGAATATGCGTTGGGCGACAGCCTGCAGACCATAGTCAAGCGCGCAGACGACGCGCTCTATCGCGCCAAGCACACAGGCAGGAACAAGGTGATTGCGGCAGCCCAGCCGCAATCGTCGCTGGCGAACGCCTGAGGCCCGCCGTCAGCTCCAGCTCTTAGCTGTCGAGCTGATGGCGCAGTGCCGACACTTCAATGTGCGTGAGGATGACGGCGCTCTTCAACTCGTAGCCCATGCCGTCGGAAGGATGGATCGTGCTTTGCGCATGGTCGCTGATGCGCGCCATGTCTTCCACCGTTTCGCGAACGCGCACGGCATCGCGTGATTGCAGCGCCTGCTGCGCGAGGCTCGATTGCAATCCGAGCTCATCCACGTAATGCCGCAGCTCATGGGGAACCTTCGTGTCGCGCTGGCATGCCTGTACCGCATGGTCGATGGTGCGGTCGATGAAGCTGAGCTTTTGCTGGATGTCCTCACTGTGCACTTTCATTCGCGACTCCTTTTCGAATTCTGTTCAGGCATGAAAGTCTGGGCGCTTCGGACATCGTCGATGGTCGATGCATGGCGTCGGGGAAAATGCCATGTACGGTCGTGATGCCCGTTTGATGAAGTGTTTATAACAAAGTTCCAGTCGAAAATTCCGACCGTCTTGAAGCTCCTTCACGGCATATCAGACGCCGCATGGATAATCTAGGCGGCTTTTATCGACGGTGCAAGGAGCAACCGCACATAGAGCGAGTCAAAGGGAGAAAGCCCGAAAAATTGATGCGGTGCGCCATCGATTGATCGATGCTGCGCTGCCGCGAACATCCCGCAATATGAATAGTGAACCCGATACCTGCAATTCCGTAGTGCCACTCATCGGCTGCGCCGGATGGAGCGTGCCGTCTGCCGTGAGTCAGTATTTCCCAGTCGAGGGGAGCCATCTGGAACGTTATGCTGCCGCGTTTCCGGCAGTCGAAATCAACAGCTCGTTCTATCGGCCGCATCGCCCCGCGACCTATGCGCGTTGGCGCGAGAGTGTGCCGGCTGGTTTTCGCTTCTCGGTAAAGATCCCGAAGACCATCACCCATGAACGGCGGCTCGTGCAGGTGGATGATGCGCTGGCTGCCTTCCTCGCGGAAGCGGGGCAGCTCGGCGACAAGCTCGGTTGCCTGCTGCTGCAGCTTCCTCCGAGCCTGCGTTATGACGGCGCGGTCGTGCAAGACTTTCTCGCAGGCCTGCGTTCGCTGACAGCAGTGCCTGTTGCCTGCGAGGCGCGCCACGCGACGTGGTTCACGCAGCAGGCAGCCGACATGCTGCGCGAGTTCGATGTGTCGCAGGTGATCGCCGATCCGCAGGTGGGCGCGCAGGTGGGTGATTTGCCGGCATCATCGCATCAGCATGGGCTGGTCTACATCCGGCTGCACGGCTCGCCGCGCATGTATTACTCGGCTTACGACGAAGCTTTTCTCGATAATCTGGAGAGCAAGATCAGGCAGCGTCTCGATGAAGGCAGGCAGGTCTGGTGCGTCTTCGACAATACGGCGGAAGGAGCAGCGCAGCCGAATGCGCTGTCGCTGCTGTCGCGCTTCAGGCCGATTCCGACTTGCTGCCCGCGGTCTTGACGACGGTCACGGTGCATTCCGCCTGCGCCACTACCTGCGATGACACGCTGCCGAGGTAGCGCCGCAGCACCGAGCTGCCGCGCGAACCGATGACGATGTGGTCGACGTCGTTCACCTTTGCATAATCGATGATCGCCGCCGCCGCATCGGGCGCTTCGAGCACGTGGTAGGTGATCTTGTCGGGCGGGATGCCGAGCGGACGAGCCCAGTGCTTCAAGCCGACGAGATGCTTGACGTGGATGTTGCGGCCTTTCTTGTCGACGATTTCATCCATGCCGATGCGATTGGTCTTTTGCACCGTCACGCACGCCAGGCGCGCGCCGGGCTCCGTCTGCAGGATGCGGCGCGCGGCCAGCCGCAACGTCTCGGCCAGCGCCTCGGAACCGTTTTCCAGGTCGACCGTCACCATCACGATGGGCGCGCGTGCGAGCTGCGTCGAGGCCGATTGCTGCGGCATGCTTTCCATGCCGACGGATTTGAACCAGCGCTTGATGACGGTGCCGAAACCATCGCGCCGGCGCTTGCGGGAGCGTTCCGTCAGCGTCACCTGCTCGGGATTCTGCAAATCGAGCGCGACCTGCGCCGCCGTGCTATAGCGCGCCGCAGGGTTCACTTCGAGGCAATGCATGATCACTTCCTGCAGCCACGGTGGAATCTTTGGATTGATCGCCGCCGGCGGCACCGGGTCGCGCCATAGCCGGCGCCGCAGTCCGCGTATGCTGGCCGGATTGCCAAGCGGACGTTCGCCGGTCGCGAGGTGATAGAGCAACACGCCGAGTGCAAACAGGTCGCTGCGCGGATCGTTGCGAATGTGCAGCACCTGCTCCGGCGAGATGTAGGGGCCGGTGCCCATCGGCAGGCGGAATTCCTCGGCCAGCAGGTCGGGCAGCTTGTCGTGGCGCGCGAGTCCGTAGTCGATCAGAATCGCTTCGCCGGTCGGGCGGAACATGATGTTGCTCGGCTTGATGTCGAGATGGATCACGTCCTGCCGATGCAGGTCGTGCAGCGCAGTGGCAACCTTGATGCCGATCTGCGTCACTTCTTCCACCGGCAACGGTGCATCGTCGAAGCGCGCGCGCAGCGACTTGCCGCCGATCAGTTCCATCACGATGTAAGGCTGCACGGTGAAGTCGCCGGCGCCGATGTAGCGCGGCACGTGGATGCCTTTCAGCTTCGGCATGATCATCTGCTCGACTTCGAAGCCGACGATCGCTGCCGGATCGTTGTTGTCGCCGAGGATGGGAATCTTCATCAGCAGCGGTTCCTGCGGCGCGCCTTCCGCTTGATCCTCGCGCCGCACGCGCCACAGCGATGCCATGCCGCCCTTGTGGAGTTTTTCCTCGAGCACATAGCCATCGATCACCATGCCGGGCTCAATGCGTGCGATGTTCATGTTCATCGACCGAGCTCGAGCCGGTTGCTGAGGCTTTCTGGAAGGCCGGCAACGCGGATCTTTTCCGCCGCCGCTTCATAGTCATAGGGCACGCGCAGGTAAATGAGGTCGTGCGTGGCATCGTCGTACAGCGCGTAGCAGGCGGCCGGGTTGCCGTCGCGCGGCTGGCCGGTCGAGCCGGGAATCACGAGCCAGCGGCGTTGTGTGCTCAAGGGAATGCTGCTGTCGCCGGTCGGCACGAAAGACGAGATCTTGCCGGTCATCGACAGGTTGTATAGCGCGGGCTGGTGCACATGGCCGCAGAAGGTGACGCGGCGCTTGGTTGCGTGCATGCTCTTGATTGCTTCCAGCGTGCCGGTGATGTATTCCCACTGGCGCGGCTCGGCGGCGCTGGCATGCACGAACAGGCAATCGCCGGACTCGGCGGTAAGCGGCAGGTTGGCGAGGAATTGCAACTGGCGTTCGTCGAGCTGGGCGCGCGTCCATTCGACGACGGCGCGTGCCTGCGGATTCATGTGCTTGCTGGGTTCCTGCACGACGGCGATGTCATGGTTGCCTTGCACCACGATCGCGCCGCGGGATGCGTAATCCATCACCGTGTCGACGACCCAGCCGGGATCGGCGCCGTAGCCGACGAGGTCGCCGAGGAAGACATAGCGCTGTGCGCCGCGGCTGTCGGCATGTGCGAGGCAGGCCGCAGTGGCTTCGCGGTTGGCGTGCAGGTCGGTGAGGATGGCGATCAGCATGATGTCGAGGACAGGAGTTGACTTATCCTACTCCGCGAACCTTGTTCCTGGCTTACAGCGCAGGGCTTGCGATTCCCGCTTGCGGGAATGAACTCATTGCTTGCCCGCAAGGTACTCGGTGTAGCCGCGGGCGCGCAGCACGCAGGCGGGACAGGTGCCGCAGCCGTGACCCCAGGCATGCAACGCGCCGCGCTCGCCGAGATAGCAGGTATGCGTATCGGCGCGGATCAGGTCCACCAACGCTTGTCCGCCGAGTTCTTCCGCCAGCCGCCACGTTGCCGCCTTGTCGATCCACATCAACGGCGTCTCCAGCTTGAGGCGCGTAGCCATGCCGAGATTGAGCGCGACCTGTAATGCCTTCATCGTGTCGTCGCGGCAATCGGGATAACCGGAGAAATCGGTTTCGCACATGCCGCCGACCAGCACGTCGAGGCCGCGGCGGTAGGCCACCGTCGCCGCCACGGTCATGAACAACAGGTTGCGGCCGGGCACGAAGGTATTGGGCAGGCCATTATCCTGCATCGTGATTTCGACGTCGCGCGTCAGTGCGGTGTCGGAGATGGTCGACAGCAGCGAGAGGTCGATCATGTGGTCGTCGCCGAGACGGGCATCCCATTCGGGCGACAGCGCGCGCATCTTCTGCAGCAGCGCAGGACGCGCAGTCAGTTCGACGGCATGCCGCTGGCGATAATCAAAGCCGATGGTTTCCACCCTGGCGTAGCGCGCGAGCGCCCACGCGAGGCAGGTGGCGGAGTCCTGGCCGCCGCTGAACAGGACGAGGGCGCCATTGGTAAGAGTCATGGTGAGCAGTGCCTGAAGTCGATGCCTTGCATTGTAGCGCGAGGCAGCGCGCCTTCCTTCTGCCGGCGGGCATGCCACCTATGGTGCGTTCCCGGTTGACAGCGCCGAGAACCTTGCTAATGCCGGATCTGTTCCAGTGTCTGCTCGATGAAGTCGCCGTCGGCATCGGTGTAGCGCAGGCGCACCGGGTACCACTCCTGCCGTGGGCCGAGCCAGATGTCGACCTGCTGGTCCTTCGAATCGGGCGGCGGCGCCTTCACGACATGCAGTGTCGAGACTTCGCCGAGCGGAGTGTCGAGCTTTTCCTGGCTCATTACCTTGAAGGTCCACGGTTCGGCGTCGCGTTGCCCGGCGACGAAGAAGGTCCAGTCGGTGCCCGGCTTGAAACGGGAAGGCGCGGCGCGCGCCACCGAGATCAGCTGCCAGATCGCGCTGTTGCGATCCTGTTCGCCACCCTTGATCGGATAGGTCAGGTCGCCGATGCTGAAGTGGATGGTGTGCGTGTCGCGATCGAAGGAGGTCGTGGTCGCATCGCGGCGGAAGCGCTTCTCGGCGAAGACCAGCGGCGCCAGTCCGTACTCGTCGATCTCGCCTTCGCTCTTGGAATCGAGCACCTTGCCGAACAGCGGGGCGCGTGCTTCGTTCGCCACGGCATACCGCTTGCCCGATACGGTCCAATGGACCATGGCTTTGCCGTCGATGGGGAAGCCGCTCTGCCTGGCGCGGATGACGTAGCTCAGTTCCGCAGACGGCGGGATGTTGAACTTGTGCTTCTGCATGGGCGCGTCGTCGGCATGTGCAGCCGGTACGGCGAAGGTGAGGATGAGAAGGGCGGGAACAAGAAATTTCATGAGCAATCCGTCATGCATGGATTCGATGGCTATCCTGATGGCAATTCATTGTGCGGCGAGCGGCGTCAGCGACGACGCGGAAAGTTCAAGGTAATCGCCGTTCACGTAGGTGTAGCGCACCTTCACCGGATACCACTCGCGCTGCGGCGCAAACCAGATGTCGATGGCCTGGTCGTAGGAGCCGGGACGCGGTGCGCGCGATACATGCCACGCCGTCATGCGCCCGAGCCCGGTATCGATGTCTTCCTGGCCGATGACCTTGATGTGCCAGGTGTCCGCATCGCGATTCCCGGCCACCACCACATCGATGTCGGTACCGGGCGCGAACTGCGATGCGTCGGCGCGGCCGATGCCGGCGAGCTGCCAGATGATGCTGCCGCGATCCTGCTCGCCGCCCCGATAGGGATACGTCGCTTCCGAGGCGGAGAAACTGATCTTGCCGCCGGCATGCTGGAAGTGGGTGTTGGTGAGCGATTTCCTGAACGGCTTTTCACTGTAGAGCAATGGAGCGACGCCGAAATCGTCGATCTCGCCTTCGCTTTTGAAGTTCAGCACGGAGATCTTGAAAATCAGCCTGATGCTCGCCTCGCCTGTAACGCTGTAGCGATTGCCGGACAATTCCCATCGGAAATCGCCGGTGCCATGCCATTGCTGTCCTTCGCGCAGTGCATACACGTCGTACTCGAGTTCGGCAGGCGGCGGCGGAGCGACGTTGTAGCGCTTGCTGTTGTCTGCCGCTGCGGCAGGCGCTACGGGTTCGGCGGGCGCTTCCTTTGCGTCAGGCGCGGCCTCTTGGGCATTCGAGAGCGCTGCAGCGTCTGTGGCGACGCCGGATTCGGTCGCAACGGATTCCGTTCCTTCCGGCATCGGTTGTGCCGCGGGCTGCGCCGGTTGCTGTTCGGGAGGCGGGGGCGGCGCAGGTGGGCGCTTCCGCAGGTGCGGCGGCTTCGGCTTCGGTGTAGGCTTGGGCGCGGGTACAGCCCGTTCCACCTGCGGATGCGCAGGCGGCGGAGGCGGCTTCAGTTCAACGGCGATCGCTTCCGGCGGTTTGTTGTGCCACGACGGCAAGCCGATCACGCCGTTCGCCCACTGGAACGCGGCCGCATGCAGCAGCAGGGCGAGCAGTAGCGCCCCCCAGCGCAGGGTGCGCGGGTCGCGGAGCGAGTTTGCTGCATCGGCGGGTTTCGTCATGGGCGCTAGTGTAGCAATCCGATTAACTATTCTTGCGAAGTTGTGGCGGGTTTTTGAGTAACGTTCCTCTCATGGACCCGGGCCGACCGCAAATTGTTTCGAGGTATTTCCAGATCAAAGGATTGTCATTCGCATCGTCCCGGTTTCACACAAGACATGCCGGAACCTTTATCATTTTGCCCACTCACGTTGTTAACTCACCACCCATGCCGGAGGTTTCACCATGATCAAACCGAATATGCCCAACATCCCGGGAATCGGCGCCATGAACGATACGCTCGACTTCGTGAAAAACCTCTGGGGCAATATGGGCCTGCCCGGCATGACGGGCATGAACATCCCCGGCATGCCCGGGATGAGCGGCAGCAGTTTCAACATTCCCGGCATGGTCATGCCAACGCTGTCGGTCGAGGAAATCAACAAGAAGATCACCGACCTGAAGGCTGTAGAGTCCTGGCTGGCGCTGAACATGAACATGCTGCGCGGCACGATCCAGGCGCTGGAAGTGCAGGCGGCCACGATCTCGACCCTGAAAACCATGGGCGAGAGTTTCACCAGCACCATGAGCAGCATGAATCCCGTAGCGGCTGCCGCGGGCAAGCACGACGAGGCGCCGGCGACCGCTTCAGACAGCGGCGAGGCGCATGCGAACGGCAATGGTGCGGATGGCATCGCTGCAACATCCGCACGCCGTTCGAAGTCGCGTGCGCCGGAACCCACCAAGAAGGATGAGCAGGATGCCGCCAGCCTGACCGCGCCGCTCGTCAATGCGGCAGCGTGGTGGAACATGTTGCAGGATCAGTTCAAGCAGGCCGTCGGTACCGCGATGGCTTCCGAAGAGGCAGAGGAAAAAACCGCCTCGGCAACGAAGCCGTCCAAGCCGAAGTCGAAAACGGCGGCCTCTGCAGCTTCAGCAACGGGCTCGACCGGCACCACGACGCGCAAACGCAAGACATCCAAGTAACCAATCGGGCGGGCTCAGGCGGGCTAATGCAGCCCGCTCTTCCCCTTTATGCAGCCCGCTCTTCACTTTCATGCTCCGGCGCCACCTGCACCTGCACATGCGCCACGCGCAGGCGGCCCGCAAGCCATAGCGACAGCAGGCCGCACCCCACCGCGATGTAACCCACGAGATTGAAGTGCTGCACCTGTCCGGCCGCATTGCGCGTGATGACGAGGCCCGCCAGCAGCGACGCGAATCCCGACGCCAGCATCTGCACCGAGCCTGACAAGCTCATGAAGGTACCGCGCACTTGCGGCAGCGCGGCCGCAGTCACCATCGCCATCCCGGGAATCATGCGGCCCGGCACCAGGATGAAAAACGCCGTCGAGTTGATCAGCACCAGCCACCATGGCACCGGCACCAGGTGCGTGGTAACCAGCATCGGCAGCATCGCCGCCAGCGCCAGCCAGCGGAAGGCACGCAGCTTGCCGTGACGATCCGCGAGCTTGCCGATGAGGCGCGACGTGAAGAAAGTGGCTGCGCCGCCGCACAGGTAAATGACGGTAATGAACTGGTCCGTCATGCCGACGTTGGTCGTGTAGTACAGCGCGATGTAGGGAATCACGGTGAAGCCGGCCATCATCAGCAGCGCGACGAAGCAATACGCACGCAAGTGGTTCGGCTCCTTTGCCACCGAGTAGATTTGTCGTAACAGGCTGCCGGCGCGCTGGCCCATGTGCGCGGTCATGCCGGGCAACAGGCGGAAAGCCGTGGTCCAGAACACCAGCGAAAGCAGCACGATGAAAAAGAAGGGCGCGCGCCAGCCCAGCGCTTCCACATGGTTTGCGAGGAACAGCCCGAGCGGAACTCCGGCCACCGTGGACAATGAAAATGACGCCATGATGGTTCCCATCGCCTGGCCGCGCCGCTCGAATGGCACGATGTCGGCCACGATGGTTTGCACCAGCGCACCCATGATGCCGCCGAATGCGCCGGCCAATGCCCGTGCAACCAGCAGTGCCGTGTAATTCGGCGCGAGGCCGCAGCACAGTGTCGCCAGTGTGAACAACGCATATAGCGACAGCAGCAGCTTGCGCCGGTCGAAGCGGTCGACGTAGGTCGTCGCCAGCAAGCCCGATACTGCAGCGGCAAAAGTATAGGACGACAACAGCAGGCCGAATTCATGTGTATCGATGTGCAAGGCGCGCAGCAGTTGCGGGCCGAGCGGCATCATGATCATGAAATCGAGGATGTGGGTGAACTGCACGCCACCGAGGGCAAGCAGCGCGAGTCTTTCGCTCGCAGACGAGGAGGAGGGAGATGAACTCACGAAGCGGAGCCGGTCGGAACGATCAAGCCGCTAGCTTAGCAGCATCGAAAGATATTTTCCGGCAGTGCAACAAGGGCAATGAATTGAAGCCGGAGACGGTTTGTTCCGAGTGATTTTCCTCGCGCAGAACCGTCATGCGTTCGCGCTGCTATATACTGCCCGCATCGACTGTCCGCATTGGCTTCGCCGTGCGGCGGACTTGCAAATTCATCCACTCCGGAAGCAGCAGTGGCAATTCGACCCAGAGTGACCTCGGTAGGACTCATCGTCCTGCCGGATCCCGCAGAATCCTTTGTCTATCCCGCGCATATCGATCGCGCCAGCATCGATGCCTTGCCCGCAGCGCCGGGTGTCTATCTCTTTCTCGACAGGCACGATGTGCCGGTGTACATCGGCAAGAGCGTCAATATTCGCGCGCGGGTGCTGTCGCATCTGCGTGCACCGGACGAAGCGTCAATGCTCGCAGCAACGTGTCGCGTCGATTGCATCCGCACTGCCGGCGAAATCGGCGCACTCCTGCTCGAATCGCGACTCATCAAGCAGATGCAGCCCGTATTCAATGTGCTGCTGCGCTGGACCGGCGACATCTTCTCGTTGCGGTCCGACGGCAGGAAGCTGCAGGTAGTCGGCTCCTGCGACGACGACTTCGATAACGGTCCGCGTTACGGACTTTTTCCATCGCGCAGCACTGCGCAACAGGGGCTGGAGAACCTGGTGCGACAGCACATGCTGTGCCCGGCGCTCACCGGCATTGAAAAGGCGACGAACGGCCGCGCCTGCTTCGCGCACCAGATCGGTCGCTGTCGCGGCGCATGCGCGGGCAAGGAATCGGTGCAGGAGCATGATGCGCGCTTGCAGCTTGCCCTCGAACAGCTTGAGGCCGAGGTGTGGCCCTATGCAGGGCCGATAGGCATCGTCGAGGAGGGCGAAGACCGGCGCGATGTGCATGTCGTCGAGCGCTGGAGCCATCTCTGCACGCTGCAGGGCAGGCGCAAGACGTTCCGGCGGCCGGCGCGCAGGAACATTGATATCGATGTTTACAAGATTCTTTCGCGGCCCTTGTTGGCGAACGAATTGCAGGTGATCGATCTGTCGTCGTCCGCGCGCTGATCGCCGGATTTAATCTGCTGGAAAGCGCCTGGTAAGCAACAGCAAGGAGAGCGCAGCGAATACCGCGCCGGCAAGAAAGGTAACGGACGAACCGAAGTGATCCCACAGCACGCCCGCCACCACGCTCGCTGCCAGCATCGCAATGCCGCTTGCGAGATTGAACAGGCCGAACGCCGTGCCGCGCAAATTTTCCGGCGCTGTATCCGCCACCATCGCGGCCAGCAGGCCTTGCGTTGCGGCCATGTGCACGCCCCAGCACACCAGGCCCGCCCACAGCCAGCCCCGGTGTCCCGCATGTGCCAGCAGCACGTCCGCGGCAATCAGCGGCATGATTCCCAGTGCCAGCAACATGCGGTGACTCATGCTGTCGGCCAGCTTGCCGAAAGGATAGGCAAGCAGCGAATACACGACGTTCATCAGCACCATCACCACAGGCGTCAGCGCCAGCGCGACACCTGCCTGTTGCGCGCGCAACACCAGGAAGGCTTCGGAGAAACGCGCCAGCGTCAGTGCTGCCCCCGCACCCACCACCCACCAGTACGCGGGCGGCA
>DASVLM010000596.1:0-7167 GCA_036384875.1 Noviherbaspirillum sp. | reverse complement strand
AGATAACCTTGGGGATAGATTTGCGCCAGCGGCCACAATCCTGCCACGATGAGTCCGCGCCCGGCATCGTGCACGAACCATTGCTTGCGTAGTTGCAGCAGGCGGCTCTGTTCGAGGAAGGCGCGCGTCAGCATGACGCCGGCGATGGCGCCGAGCAGTGCGCCGCCTTCGTTGGTCAGGAAATCGAGATTGGAGGCGACGCGACTCGGCAGCCAGGTCTGCACGGCTTCCATCGTAAAGGACAGCAAGCCGCCGGCGCAGGTGGCGATCACTGCAGCCGGCACGCCGCGCACATGCGGATACAGCGCGAACACCACGAGCAGGCCGAAGGGGATGTAGCCGATGACGTTGGTGACGGCATCGAAGCCGGTCCAGTAATACGGCAGCGGCGCGAACAGGAATGCCCAGAAGGGCAGCCCCATGCTGCGCCAGCCGGAGAACGGATACCAGCTCGCGTACACGATGAGGAAGGTGTACATCAGCAGCCCGACGCGCGCAAAGGTCGAGCCGGCCGGCGCCGGCGCCGGCGTTTCTCCGGCGTGGGTGCTGGTCGGGTCGAGGTCGTTCGGCGGCATGGCTTGGTGCGGCGGGTGGTCAGCGTTTCAGCGGCAGGCTGGACAGCCACTGCATCAGGTCGGCGATGGCGCCGTCGCAGGCGGCGGCCAGCGCGCGTGTGCCGCCTTCGGCATCGGGAGTCGGTGCCGGTGCCTGCTTCACGATGGTTTTCTGGCCGAGCAGCGTGCGGCCGCGGAAGACAGATGCGCGCAATGCCACCTGGCCGACGCTTTGCCCCGGCGCATTGAACTGCTGGCTGAAGTCGTCGACTTCGATGCGCAGGACCGGCACGTCGAGCGCGCCGTCGGCCGCCGACAGCACGGTGCCGCCAGCCTGGCTGATGCGCCATTTCAGTCGCTGGGCGATCAGCTGCGCAGGCGGCATGGTCCAGCGGCTGTGTGCGTAGGGACGCGGATTGCGGTCGTTCTCGTAGTTGAGGCGAAAAATCATGCGCGGCTGGTCGAGCCAGCCGGCAGTCGTGATATCGGCGATCGCAACCGGCGGCAGTGCGGGCAACGATTGAGCTGATGCATCGACACGCAGCGGCCCGAGGTCGTACAGCGTGGACGATTCCGGGCGCGGCAAGGCGCAGCCGGCCATCAGCAGCGACAGCAAGATACTCGCGGCAAGCAGGACAATTCTGGTCATGGCCATCACCTCGACGATCCGAATCCGGCCTCGCCCGGACCGGGCGCGACCTGCGGGGAACCGAACAACACGCTCTGCGGCCGCTCGTTGATGCCTTCCAGTGTACGGTTCAGCGCGCGCAGAGAGGAACGCAGGTCGCCGGCCAGCGGCAGGGTTTCGAATTCTATCCGGTTGGCGATGATGCCGACCTCTTCGGCCGCGTTGCCGATCTGCGTGATCGGGCCGTCGGGCGCCTGCAGCGTGGTCGTCATCCGGTTCAGGTTGCCGGTCAGCGTGCTGGCATTTTTGGCCAGGCTATCGAGCGAACCCAATGTCTGATCGGCGCGCAGCGCGAGCTGCGGCAGCCTGTCGATCGTCGGCTGCAGTTTACGGGGGATGGATTCGAGTGCCGTCGCAGCCTTGCTCACCTTGTCGAAGGTATTCAGGATCGCCGCCTGGTTTTCCGGCGTCAGCAGGTGGTTGATGCTGCCGGCGATCTGCTCGGTCTGCTTTAGGATGGCAAGGCCGCGCGTCTGCAGTTCGTCGAACAGGCTGGGACGCATCTCGATGCGCGCCACACGTTCCTTTGAACTCGGCACCCGCACCGGCTTGCTGCCGTCATCGTCGAGCTGGACGTAGGCGATGCCGGTCACGCCCTGGTAGCCGAGCGTGGCGAACGTCGATTGCGTGACGGGCGTGTCGGGCCGCAGGCTGAGATGGACCAGGATCTGGCCGGGCACTTGCGGATCGAAGCCGATGTCGTCCACCTTGCCCACCTCCAGGCCGCGATAGCGCACCGTAGCTTGCGGATTGAGGCCGGGAATCGAGAGCCGGGTTGCAATCTGGTAGGGTACCCATTCAATGCGGTCGCGGTTGAGCCACATGCCCGCCAGCACGGCGGCGGCGAGCAGGACCAGCGTGAATATGCCGGCCATCAATGCATGCGATTTATTCTCCATGTTGCTCCTTCAATACTGCAACGGCGCGTTGGCCGCGCTCGCCGAGGAAAAATTGGCGGATGAACGGATGTTCCAGCCGCAGCACTTCTCGCGGCGTGCCGCTGGCGATCACGCGCTTGTCCGCCAGCACGGCGATGCGCGTGGACAAGGCGAACAGCGTGTCGAGGTCGTGCGTCACCATCATTACCGTCAAGCCCAGTTCCCGATGCAGCGACTTGATGAGCGACACGAAACTCTCCGACAAGTCCGGATCGAGGCCGGCCGTCGGTTCGTCGAGAAACAGCAATTCCGGCTCCATTACCAGCGCGCGGGCCAGCGCCACGCGCTTGATCATGCCGCCAGACAGGTCGGCCGGCATCTTCAGGCTGTCCTGCGGGGTGATGCCGACCATGTCGAGTTTCAGCAGCACCGCATCGCAGACGAGCGCCTCCGGCAGCGTACGCAATTCGCGCAGCGGCTGGGCTACATTGTCGAACGCAGTGAGGGCGGAAAACAGTGCGCCGTGCTGGAACAGCATGCCCCAGCGGCGGCGTACTTCCTGCAGACGGGTGCCGTCGCCCTGGTTGATGTCGATGCCGAACACGCGCACAGTGCCGCGCGCCGGTTTTTCCAGTCCAAGAATCTGCCGCAGCAGCGTGGTCTTGCCGGCGCCCGATCCGCCGACCAGCGATACGATGTCGCCGCGTTCGACGCGCAGGTCGAGGTCGCGATGCACGACGGTGTCGCCGAATTGCGTGCACAGTCCGTAGATGTCGATGACCGGTTCCATCAGTAGAAGCCCACGCTCTTGAACAGGATCGCGAATACCGCATCGGCGAGGATGACTGCGGTGATCGCCGTGACCACGGACAGTGTCGTGCCTTGCCCCAGGCTTTCGGTATCGGGTTTGACGCGCAGACCGAAATGGCAGGCGACCAGCGCGATCAGGCTGCCGAACACGACGCCCTTGCCGATGCCCAGCCAGTAGTTTGCCAGCGGCACCGCCGACGGCAATTGCCGGACGAAATAGGTCGCGGATAATCCAAGTTCCAGCTTCGCCGCCGCCACGCCGCCTGCGAGCGCAACTGCATCGGTCCACACCACCAGCAGCGGCATCGAGATCGCCAGCGCCAGCACGCGCGGCATGATGAGACGGAAGCCGTGCGGCATGCCCATCACCAGCATCGCATCCAGTTCTTCGGTCACGCGCATCACGCCGAGTTGGGCGGTGATGGATGAACCGGAGCGGCCGGCGACGAGTATCGCCGCGAGCATCGGTCCGAGTTCGCGAATGATGCTCATGCCGAGGATGTTGACGAGGTAGATGTCGCCGCCGAACACATGCAATTGCTGCGCCGACAGGTAGGACAGCACCACGCCGATCAAAAATCCCACCAGCGCGGTAATGCCCAGCGCCTGGTAGCCGATGTGGTAGATGTTGGCCGACAGTTCCTTCCACGGTCCGCGCAGCGGGCGCATCGCGAATGCGGCAAGGTCCAGCGTCAGTTGTCCGATCAGTGCGACGAAGCCGGTAACGTGTTCGATGATATTGCGCGAGGCGCGGCCGACGGCATCAGCGGAAAACCAGCGCCTGCCTTCCGGTTGCGGCAGCGCGAGCGTGGAACCCTGTTCGACGCGCCGGAAAATCTCCGCATGGCGCTGCTCCAGCAGGAGTTGCGCCGGGCGTTTGCGGCCCCACGCATTCCAGAACCATTGCGCGCCGATATGGTCGAGCGCCGACAATTGCGACAAGTCCCAGGCAATGCTCTCATTGCCCGCCACGCTCGCAAGTGCCGCCTCGATGCGTTTCAGTGCGCCGGCATGCGCCAGTCCGTGCACCTGCCACGCGCCGGCAGCGCGCACGACGGCCGGCGTTCCCTTCTCGACGGTCAGGACAGGTGGTTGCTGGTTTGGCATGTCACGAGTTTATCGCAAAGGAACCACGGAAGAGCGTTCGGTGCGGCGAACAATGACGGCGCGCAACGGCAGCCGCTACAATCACGGCATGGCACTCTCTCCCGAACGCATCGCCTCATTCTGCCGCCCGGCGGCGCAGCAAGTCGTTGTCCGTGTCGTTGAAGAAACCGGATCAACCAATGCCGACCTGCTCGCTGCGCTCGACAACCTGCACGGACCGACGCTGCTCGCCGCCCGCAACCAGACCGCGGGCCGCGGACGCGCTGGCCGCAGCTGGCTGTCCGAGCCGGGCAAGTCGCTGACGTTTTCTCTCGCATGGAAATTCCATCTTCCGGTGCAGGCGCTGGTCGGCTTGCCGCTGGCGGTCGGCGTGGCGATTGCGGAAGCGCTGGCGATGTTCGAAGTGCCGGTCCGGCTGAAGTGGCCCAACGATGTACTGCACGAAGGCCGTAAGCTGGCCGGCATTCTCATCGAAAGTGCCGGCGCCGGCAGCAGGCCGCATGACGCGAGCTGGGCGGTGATCGGCATCGGCCTCAACATGGCGCCGGGCGATGCGCTGGTGGCCCAGGTCGGGCGGCCGGTGGCGCGCATTCCCTGGCTGGCGGAGCTGGACCAGGACATGCTGCTGGCAACCTTGCTCAACGGCCTGGCCGACGCGATGGTGCAGTTCGAGCAGGAAGGCTTGCAGGCCTTCGTGCCGCGCTGGAATGCCCTGCATGCCTATGCCGGGCAGCACGTGAATATCGTCGATGGCGCCAAGGTGGTGCATGAGGGCGTTGCGGTCGGTGTCGATGAAATCGGCCGCTTCGTGATGGACACCGCGCAAGGCCGCATCGCGGTCATGGCTGGCGACGTGTCGCTGCGTCCGCGGGAGGCCTGAACGATGCTGTTGCTGGTGGATGCAGGCAATACCCGGGTGAAATGGGCGCTGGTGCCGAGCGGCGCGGGCAATCCGCAAGAGCTGGGACGATGGACCGAATCCGGATTGGTGGAGCATGCGCGGTTGCGCGAACTGGCGGAGGCGTGGCGCGGCAAATCGATTGTCCACGCGCTGGTATCGAATGTCGCCGGCCAGACGATGCGCGAAGCACTGGAACAGTCGGTGCAGGCGGCGGTCGGCCTGCAGCCGGTACCGCTTGAATGGTTTGCCTCGGTGCCGGAACGAGGCGGCGTGCGCAATCATTACCGCAATCCGCAGCAGCTCGGTTGCGATCGCTTCGCCTCGGCCATTGGCGCGCATGCACTGTATCCCGGCGAAGCGCTGGTGGTGGCAACCTGCGGCACCGCAACTACCGTCGATGCCATCACGCCGGACGGCGTTTTCCTCGGTGGTATGATCCTGCCCGGACTGGGCCTGATGGCAAGTTCGCTCGCAAAGAATACGGCGCAATTGCCGCAGGTAGCGGAAAGCCTGTCGGTGTCGGAGCCGTTTGCCGACCACACCGATGCAGCGATCGCCAGCGGTTGCCTCGCGGCGCAGGCGGGGGCGATCGAACGTGCCGTCGCGGCGCATGCCCGGCACGGCGCGACGCCGGTGCGCTGCATCCTCTCCGGCGGTGCGGCATCGCTGATTGCGCCGCACCTGAATGTCCCGCACGAATACATCGGCAACCTGGTGCTGATCGGTTTGCACCATGTCGCCATGACCACCCACCGGTGAAGATTGCATGCTGAAACTTTTCTTCTGGCTGCTGCTGGCCGTGAACGGATTGCTGTTCGCCTACGAACGCGGCTACCTCGAATCCATTTTCCCGAGCGGGCGCGAACCCGCGCGCATGGCGAGCCAGCTCAATGCCGCCAAGGTGAAGATCGTGCCGCCTCCGGCAGCGAAGCCGGCCACCGAGCCCGAGGTGCCGCCGGCTGAGCCTGCTGCTTCGCCGCAATCTCAACCTACTCAGCAACCGGCTCAGCAACCGGCATCTGCCGTTCCCGCTGTACCCGCGAAGACGACCGCACCTGCTGCTCCAGCTGCTCCAGCTGCTTCAGCTGCTTCAGCTGCTTCAGCGGCTTCAGCGGCTTCAGCGGCTTCAGCGGCTTCAGCCGCGCCGGCCTCGTCACCCGCTTCCGCCACCGCCAAACCGGCGCTGGAGAAGGTCGCTCAAACCGCTACCCAACCCGCTGCAGCTCCCGACAAGAAGCCCGATCTCATGGCATGCGTGGAAATCGGCAACTTCAATCCGGACGAGGCGAAGAAATTTGCCGCGGGGCTCAAGACCGCCGGCTTGTCCGATAGGGTGAAAGAACGCAGGATGCAGGAAGTGGCTTCACACCTGGTCTACATCCCGCCGCAAGGCGACCGGGAAGGCGCCGAAAAGAAGGCTGGCGAACTGCGCCGTTTGGGCATTACCGATTTCTTCATCATCCAGGACAATTCGCCGCTGCGCTGGGGCATTTCGCTCGGCGTATTCAAG
This sequence comes from Noviherbaspirillum sp., assembly GCA_036384875.1. Classification (GTDB taxonomy): domain Bacteria; phylum Pseudomonadota; class Gammaproteobacteria; order Burkholderiales; family Burkholderiaceae_D; genus Noviherbaspirillum. Next base: position 719 of record DASVLM010000596.1, on the reverse strand, counting down.
ACGGAGGAAGCGGCGCGCAGCCACCTCGGCGCGCTGGTGCAGAAAGGCGTGCGCACCGCGCGCGTCGGCCAGCGTAGCGTGACGGCCAGCTACGTCGCCTACCAGTTCCGTGACCTCGACGCGCAAAAGAAATGGGTGGTCGACAAGCTGAAGTCGGAATTTCCGAGGCAGGAAGAGCGGGCCTGCGACGGGACATAAGCGCTTATAGCAGGCCGCGCTGTTCCACCAGTTGTCCGCCGACGGACTGGTAGATGACGACGGTGCCGTCCTTGATGTCGCCTTTCGCATCGAATTCGACCGGGCCCTGAATCTTGCCGTCGAAGGAATTCTTTTTCATCGCCTGCAGTATCGCCTCCGGCTTCACTGAAGCCGCTTCCTGCATTGCCTGCGCGAGGATGTGGATGCCGCCATAGGCCAGCGTGGAGTAGGCGCCTGGCGTGCCGAACGTGGCCTTGTAGAGCGCGGTGAAATCGATGCCGGCAGACAGCCACGAAGGCGGCACGCCGGCGATGGTGCAGAAGAAATTGCGGTCGGCCGCGCCTTGCGCATCCTTCACTGCCGAAGTGTCGCACATCGCATCGGCCGCCACGAATTTCGCCGTCGAGCCCGCCTTGCGCATCGCCCGCAGGAACGGCACGCCGGTTGCGACATCCCCGCCGAAGAACACTACGTCTGCCCTGGCGTCGACAATGCGCTGCGCCAGTGCTTCAAAGCCGGGC
>DASVLM010000595.1:0-4139 GCA_036384875.1 Noviherbaspirillum sp. | reverse complement strand
GGTAGGCGCGCCGATTGCTTGTTCCCCAGTCGATGCCGAGGCGCTGCTTGTTTTTAGCTTCCATGTGATCACCTCCGTCCGTTGTCCATGCCGCCTTCCTGCGTCGCGTACTGCGCCGGATCGAATTCCGCTCGAACCGGCAAGCTTTTCTCCTGAACTTTCAATGACACCGCCAATCAATATTGATGCTGAGTCGAAACCCTCTTCCTCATCTCCACTCCATTCATCCCACACATTCGTATGAGTACAGTGAAACCCCAACGTCGCAGCCAGGCATGGTTCGGCAAGCAGGACCGCGACGGATTCGTGCATCGCAGCTGGACCCAGAAGCCAGGCTATCCATCCGATTCATTCGACGGCCGTCCGGTCATCGGGATCTGCAACACCTGGTCCGAATTAACGCCATGCAACAGCCACTTCCGCGAGCTGGCGGAATTTGTCAAACGCGGTGTACTTGAGGCAGGCGGATTCCCGCTGGAGTTCCCCGTGATGTCGCTCGGCGAGACGCAATTGCGTCCCACCGCCATGCTGTTTCGCAACCTTGCCAGCATGGATGTCGAAGAGTCGATACGCGGCAATCCGATCGACGGCGTCGTGCTGCTGATGGGATGCGACAAGACGACGCCGGCGCTCATGATGGGCGCGGCAAGTTGCGGATTGCCGACCATCGGCATTTCCGGCGGCCCCATGCTCAACGGCAAGTTTCGCGGCAAGGACCTCGGTTCGGGTACCGGTGTGTGGATGATGTCGGAAGCGGTCCGCGCCGGCCAAATGTCGCAGGAAGAATTCACCGAAGCCGAAGCCTGCATGAACCGCTCGTCTGGCCATTGCATGACGATGGGCACGGCGTCGACGATGGCGAGCATGGTCGAAGCGCTCGGCATGTCGCTGCCAGGGAACGCCGCCATCCCGGCGCCGGATACGCGGCGCAATCGTCTCGCGCAACTGAGCGGACGCCGCATCGTGCAGATGGTCGAAGAGAACCTCACGATGGACAAGATCCTGAAGCGCGAGGCTTTCGAAAATGCGATTCGCGTCAATGCAGCGATCGGCGGATCGACCAATGCAGTGATCCACCTGCTGGCAATTGCGGGCCGCGCTGGCATCGACTTGAAGCTGAAAGATTTCGACGAACTCGGCAGCCATCTGCCCTGTTTGGTGAACCTGCAGCCGTCAGGCCAGTACCTGATGGAAGACTTCTACTATGCCGGCGGACTGCCTGCAGTAATGCGCGAAATCAGCCATCTCCTGCACGGGAATGCACTCACCGTGAACGGTCGCACGCTGGCGCAGAACATCGAGAACGCAGCGTGCTACAACCGCGATGTCATCAAGACGCTGGACCAGCCGTTCAAGGAACAGGCCGGCATCGCTGTCCTGCACGGCAACCTTGCACCGGATGGCGCAGTGATCAAGCCGTCTGCTGCCACGCCGCACCTGCTCAAGCATCGCGGCCGCGCGGTAGTATTCGAGAACATCGAGGATTTCCGTACGCGCATCGACGATCCTGCACTCGACATCGATGAAAATTGCATCATGGTGTTGAAGAATTGCGGGCCGCGCGGTTACCCGGGCATGGCGGAAGTGGGGAACATGCCGCTACCCAAGAAGGTGCTGGAAAAAGGCGTGACTGACATGGTCCGGATTTCGGATGCGCGCATGAGCGGAACGGCATACGGCACTGTGGTGCTGCATACTTCACCCGAAGCGGCGGCTGGCGGGCCGCTCGCGCTGGTGAAGACGGGCGACATGATCATGATGGACGTGGGCGAACGCAGCCTGCATCTTGAAGTGAGCGACGAAGAACTCGCAAGACGCCGCGCCGCCTGGACGCCGCCGCCGTTGCCGGATCGCGGTTATGCGAAACTGTACGTCGATCATGTACAGCAGGCGCACCTCGGCGCCGACCTCGATTTCCTGGTCGGGAGCAGCGGCGCTGCGGTACCGCGCGAATCGCATTGACGGGAGGTGACGGATGAAGACGGCTGAATGCGTATGGGATGCGCACGCCAAACTCGGCGAAGGTCCGCTCTGGTCGGAAAAGGAACAGGCCTTGTACTGGGTCGACATCCTCGGCTACAAGCTGCATCGCTATTCGTTTTCCGAGGAGCCGCGCAGCTGGGCGTTCGATCAGGAGATTTCAGCCATCGCAGAGCGCGAGCAGGCACCGGGTCTCGTTATCACGCAACGCTACGGCTTTGCCAAGTTTGATCCGTCCACAGGCGCGCTGGAAGAGATTGCCAGCGTTGAGCATCACATTCCCGAGAACCGCTTCAACGACGGCAAGTGCGATAGCCACGGAAGGTTCTGGGCCGGCACCATGGACTTCGGATGCGCCAAGCCGACCGGCTCGCTTTATCGTTTTTCTCCCGATGGCAGCATCTCCGCGATGGATACCGGCTACCCGGTTACGAATGGCCCGGCATGGTCATCGGACTATCGGACGCTTTATCATAACGACAGTGTCAATGGCCGCGTCTTCGCTTTCGACTTCGATCCCGAATCCGGCGAGGTATCGAACAAGCGGATCTTCCTGCAATTCGGACCGGAAGACGGTTCGCCCGACGGCATGGCGACCGATGCGGAAGGCGGTCTGTGGATTGCGCATTGGGGCGCGAGCAAAGTCACGCGCCACGATCCGCAGGGCCGGGAAATCGGTGCAGTGTCACTGCCATGCAGCCAGATCACCAGCTGCGCATTTGGCGGGCCGCGTTTCACTACACTGTTCATTACGTCGGCGGCAAATGGGCTGTCGCCGCAGCAATTGGAACGCGAACCGCTTGCCGGCGGTCTGTTTGCCATTAACCTGGATGTCGCCGGACTGCCGGCCAACAAGTTTCGAGGGTAAACCATGACTGTAAACATCATCACGCTGGAAAACGCCAACCAGAAGCTCGATCTATCGCCGGGTTTCGGTGGCAGCGTGACGGCATGGGAATGGAAGGACGGCGGCCGGCAGTTTCCGCTGTTTCGCCCGTGGGATGGTAAGACAGACGATCGTTACACCATGGCCTGCTTTCCGCTGCTGCCCTGGTCGAATCGGATCACCGGCGGCGGCTTTGAACAGAGCGGCGTGTTTTACCCGCTGCGTCCCAATCGTGCCGGCGAGCCGTATCCCATTCACGGCGACGGCTGGTTGCAAGCATGGCAGGTTGCCGAACGCACCGAGGACCGCATCAAGCTCGTGCTGGAGTCGCACAACTTCGACGATGACCCCTACCGCTACCGCAGCACTGAAACCTTCACGCTGCTGCAGAACGGCTTGCAGATCGATCTGACTGTGACTCACCTTGGCGACAAGCCGCTGCCGTACGGACTGGGCTTGCATCCGTACTTCATACGCAACCACCAGACGCTGTTCCAGGCCAAGGCCGAAGGCGCTTTCCTGTCAGGGAGCGATCCCATTCCGACGTCCCACACCACGACACTACCGCCGACCTGGGACTACAACCGCCCAGCTCCACTGGAAGGTCCGCTGGTAGACAATTGCTTCACCGGCTGGGATGGCAAGGCCGTGATACGGTATCCGGACCGCGGCATCTCGCTAACGATGGTGATGCCGGACTGTAACGGCTACAGCCTGATGTTCCGGCCGCCTGGATTGGACTATTTCTGCTTCGAGCCCATCACGCACCCGATCGACGCCTTCCATATGGAGAGCCAGCCGGGTCTTACCGTTCTCGAGCGCGGCGACAGCCTCGCACTGCGCACCCGCTTCCTGGTCGAGCCGCTACAGACTTAACTCAGGATATCCGCCCATCGTGAGGCGCACGTTGCCATGCGCCGAGTGCAATTGCGCCTGGCATCCGACTGCCAACGTGACCTTGTCGCGTGTATGCCCGAAAGGCAGGCCGCGCAGCACCGGCACGCCAATACGCTGACGCAGCCAGGCGAACATGGCATCGAAATCGTAGCCGTTGTCGTAATCGCTGAGCTTGTAAGCGGAAAAATCACCGAACACGATCGCCTTCTGCTTCAGCGCGCCAGCGTGCAACAGCTGCAGCATCATGCGCTCGACCCGATAGGGGTGCTCGTTGATGTCCTCGATGAAAAGAATGCCGTCATTGATACGCGGGAACCACGGGCTACCCAGCATGTGCGTCAGCATGGTGAGATTGCCGCCCCATAGCTTGCCGGTG
>DASVLM010000594.1:0-1579 GCA_036384875.1 Noviherbaspirillum sp. | reverse complement strand
GCACCGGCCTCGGCTTGGCAATGGTCAAGAAAATAGTCGATGAGCATGGTGGCCGCATCGACATCAGGAACCGGTCGAGCAGTCATGGTGCCAAAGTAGCAATATTGCTGTTAAAGTTAGCTCCGCACTGAATACGGGCTTCCCTATCAAACGAACTTAGAGCGAATGGAAGCGTAAGGTACGCGTATGGCAAATATCCTCGTAGTCGATGATGAAATGGGCATCCGGGAGTTGCTCTCGGAAATTCTGGGCGACGAAGGCCACGTCGTCACCACTGCAGAAAATGCGCAGCAGGCGCGAGAGTTGCGCATGCTGGCGACACCTGATCTCGTGCTGCTCGACATCTGGATGCCGGATACCGACGGCGTGACTCTCCTGAAGGAATGGCAGCGCGACGGCCAGCTGACGATGCCGGTGATCATGATGTCAGGCCATGCGACCATCGATACCGCTGTCGAGGCAACCCGTATCGGCGCAATGAATTTCCTGGAGAAACCTATCGCCTTGCAAAAATTGCTCAAAGCTGTACAACAGGGACTATCGCGATCGCAAGAACCGCCGCGTGCCGCCCCCCCGGTCTACCATCGGCCCGTGCCGGTGATCACCGAACCGGTGCAGCACGCTGCAGCGCCGATGCAGTCGGCGCCTTCGGTCTTGCCGCACCAGCCTGTTGCAGCGCCGGCTCCAACGCAACAGTCGGAGGCCCATTTCTACGGATTGTCTTTCGACCTGCCTCTGCGCGAAGCACGGGATGCTTTCGAACGCGCCTATTTCGAACATCACCTGATGCGCGAGGGCGGCAGCATGACACGCGTGGCGGAACGAACCGGACTGGAACGCACCCATCTCTATCGCAAGCTGAAGCAACTTGGGGTAGAACCGGGCAAGGTCTCGCGCAAAGGGTGACACCTACCACGCTCGTCATCGGCGCGACCGCGCAAGCACGCGAGGCGGCAATAGCCTCCCGGCTGGACGCGACCGCCGACACTGCACTCATCCTCGAAGGACTGCCGTCGGGCAATCCCGTCCTTGCTGAAAACCCGGGCTTGCGCATTTCCCGCATTGCGCCCGGTTGCCTGTGCTGCACCGGCAACCTCACCATGCGCGTCACACTCAATCGAATCCTGCGCAAGCCGCCGCAGCGGCTCTTTATCGGTCTGGCAACTTCCGATCATGTGGATAATCTGCGCAGCTTCCTGGCACAAGCTCCTTACGACGACTTGCTCGAACTGACTCAAGACCTGCAAGCCTGAAGCCGTAGTATGCTGTAGGGAAGCGCGATTCCCGACGTCATTGAGCGCGCCGCTTGAAAACTGCGTACTTGGCCCCATTTTTGCATCGAAAGGGATAGAAGCACCCCTTAGATCTTCGTAGCAAGGAGCGCAACATGAACTTAATCTACAACAGCGAGCAGTACAGCGTGGTGGAATTCGGCGCAGACGACCATCGCGAGGCCTTGCGTTTTGGCGGATTCGAGATCATGGACAAGTCCGGCAAGCGTGAAATCTTCATCGGTGGCGCGCTGGCCAGATCCTTCCGGCAGGAAGTGGAAAACCTGATCGCAACGGAACCGACCATC
>DASVLM010000593.1:0-5724 GCA_036384875.1 Noviherbaspirillum sp. | reverse complement strand
GTCGCCGCGCATGAAAAGGACGTCGCAGCGTTCAGGCAACAGGCGAAACAGGGAAGCGATGCCGATGTCCGGAAGCTGGCCGATGCCGCGCTGCCGCTGCTGCAGTTGCACCTGGCCGCAGCCGAGGACATCAATGGCGCGATTGACCCGAATGCCTTTGTCGTCGAGGCTTACCAGGACGGGCTGGCAGAAATCCGGCTGTCGCAACTCGCGTTGCAAAAGGCATCCAGCGCAGACGTCAAGGCATTCGCACAGCGCATGATCGATGACCACACGCAAGCCGACAACAAGCTTGCCACACTGGCGCAACAGGCCGGCGTCACCCTGCCCGATGCGCCGACTGCGGAACAGCTGGCAATCGCCAACGAGCTGTCGTCATTCTCTGGCGCTGATTTCGACAAGGCCTACATGGATGTCAATGTGTTCGAACACTTGGAGGATGTAAGCTTGTTCCTGCAACAAGCCAAAGGAAGCGCAAACGACGCGGTGAAGAGCTTCGCGCAGCAAACCTTGCCGACGCTGTTGTCCCGCCTGAAATCGGCGAAAACCATTGACACACCACTCCAGCCAAGCTTCCCGTATCAGGCATATCAGGACGGCAAGGCGGAAATCCGGATCTCGCAGCTCGCGCTACTGAAATCGTCCAACACCGACGTGCGATCCTTCGCTCAACGCATGATCGACGACCATAGCAAGGCGAACGACCAGCTCGCGACTCTCGCCGACCAGAAAAGCATTGCGCTCCCGGACGAATTGTCACCGGTGCAAACACTCGCCTTCGTCGCGCTTGCGTCGCTTTCCGGGCGGGAGTTCGACCGTGTCTATGCCGCATACAACGTGAGAGCACATGAAAAGGATGTGTCGGAGTTCACCACGCAGTCTGAACAAGCCAGCGATCCGGACATCAAGCAGTTTGCCCAAGCGACGCTGCCGGTATTGAACGATCATCTTGCCCAGGCAAAGACGTTGCGTCAGTCAGTCGGGGCAACATCTTCTTCGTCGATGGGAGCCACGTCTGCTCCGCAAGGAGCGTCGCAGTAAACGAAAAGAGGCCGGAAAATTCCGGCCTCTTTCATCATCGATATTTCACTGGTCAGGCAGCCTGACGCAAGGCGTAACCGTTGCGGTCGAGATCCTTCAGCAAGGCAAACACTTCATCCTTGGACAGGACATAACGCTCAAGCAAGGTGTCCTTCAAGGCTTCGATGGTGTCGCGATATGCAGTGATCGCTTCCAGCGTCTGCGTATAAAGCTCGTCCGCTTTCGCTTCGACCTGTCGTACTGCTTCGTCGCGAGAACCTTCGCCCTTGAGCTGCTTGTAATCGATCTTGGAACGCGAATACATCGACAGGCGGTTCACCATCAAGTCCAGCTTCGCAGTGACCTTCTGGATGTCGTTCTGACTGCCCACGGAAATGCCGCGCGCGCCGTAAAACAATTCCTCTGCCGCCACGCCACCGTAGAGCTGCATGATGTCCTGTTCCATCTCTTCCAGCGTCTGCAGCGAGACGTCCTCGCCCGACGACAGCACGTAACCGAGCGCGCCGATCTTGGACACCGATTCGGTGCTGATTTTCAACAGATGCGATTTGTCTTTCACTTCATCCAGGCTCAGGCCATTCCGGAGATGCGGGTGGATCTGCATGAAGAAGTGACCGAGTTCATGCAAGGCCACGCGCTCGCGCTGCTTGTGCTTTTCCGCCGTGGTCGCGCGGTCGGTCAGGCCGATTGAGGCGCGTTCGAAGGCGCGGAACATCACGTCGGTGTCGATGCGCGTGCCCTCTTCGATCGCAATCATTGATGCACGGTCGACCACGGTTTCGATCAGCGCCGGGCTGAGGTTGGCGGTGATGTCTGCAACATAGTCGAGATTCAAGCGCGCCCAGTCGACGCAATCTTCGTCCTTGCGCGACAGGAAGACATGCAGCAGTTCGCGTCGCTCGGAACGGTTCGGCAAGCGGAAGTTGATCTTCACTGCAAATCGGCGCAGCATCGCTTCGTCCATTTCCATGTTGGCATCGTCGAAGTTCGACGCGACGACCCAGATAACACCCGCGCCGTCCTCGCTCTTGATGCCGTCGAGCAAACCGAGCAAGGTATTGGCGGTATCGTCATCCCATTTCCGTTCGCCACGCCCGCGCGGCATGAAAAGACTCTGCGCTTCATCGAGGAAGATGATGCAGCGGCCTTGTGCGCTGGCCTTTTTGTAAATTGCATTCAAGGCCTTGGAACCACCGCCGACGAAACCCGATTCCAGCCCGGAGCCGGACGCCTGGATCAGCGGGATCCCGAGCTTCTTGGCGAGATAGCCGGCGAGCTTGGTCTTGCCGGTGCCGGCCGGGCCGGTCAGCATGACGTTGAAGGGCTTGTCGATGTTGTGCGAGCGGTAAAGATCGCGGTTGCGGATCATTTCCTCGAGGTGGGCGACTTCCTTCTTGATGTCTTCCATGCCAACGAGGTCGTCCATGCTGCCCTTCAGGTTTTCCGGCTTGACCACGGTTGCGGCGCCGCCGCCCATGCCGGGAATGCCCTTGCGCATGGAGAATGCAACGAAACCAAGCAAGATGAGGCCGATGGCATTGCGTGCAAGAAATCCGCCGGCCTCATTCAACAAGCCTGCCTGCGATTCTTCGTCGCGCAGCACTTCCTGATGCTTGGCGAGAAAATCTTCGCCAGCGATCGCGTAAGGAATATTGTTCTTCAACAGGACTTCACGCTCGATGTTGGCATGTGAAGTGCTGGGAACTTTCACCACATGGATCTGCGGCGAGTCCTTGTACTTGAATACATAGCGCGGGAACTCCGAGAGCGGCCTTGCGAGCAGCAGGTATTCAAGCTTGTCCCGGTTGGGAACGATTCTGGTGATTTCGGAAACGTCTTGCGATTGCACTACTTCATGCGACGCGCGCAGCGCGAACGGCTTGAAGATAAGTGCGGCAACGATCGTCATCGTGAAAACGAAGATGAGCGCGACGCTGACGTATATGTTCTTGGAGGAGGGGGATACATTCGATGTACCTGACACTGTTTGAATCCTCTATCTTTCAGTTACCTGGACTGCAACACCTCCCGCCGGGGCGGCATTGCAACGTTGCTGATGAGCAGTGGTAGGACAAGGCAGGGCTGCATTGGTTGCGTCGGTTCCGAATTAATTCCTTTATCGTCGCGATAGTTTTATTCGCCTGCCCTGCGTCGCGAACTATCAACGACGGACCAGCCGTGAACGTCTGCAGGCAGCGGAACAAAGTGACAATGTCGGCGCTCCTATCCGAATCAACCGGCGGGCCGATACGGCTCGCCAGGGAACAGGAAAGGCATCGGGCATGGATGGCGGGCGGCGCTTCGACAAACGCGAGTTGTTGATTGCAGCAGCGGAAATCGCTGCTGCCGCGTATTCGTTCTGGCGGCAACGCCAGGTGTCGGCGCTTACCTACGCGGATGCGCCCACGTTCGAACAGGAATACCCGCGGCCAATTCGCGGGACAGAGCAACTGCATGAAGAGCGGAATAGTCAGCGCCGCCAGAAGGCAGGCATGCAGAATGAGTCGTACTTCAAATCGCTGCTGCACGTTACGGTTTCGGCCGCCAAAGCCTGGTCGTCTCATCGGGCCGCGAGCAAGGGTGCCGCGCTCGCACTCTACACCCTCTTTTCGCTCGCGCCGCTCCTGGTGTTGGTCGTGACCATCGCAGGTTTCTTTTTCGGACAGGACGTGGTCAGACAAACCCTACTTGACCAGATGTCCGCATTGATGGGTGCGCAGGGAGCGGATGCCATCAAGACGATTCTTGCCGGTGCACATCATGAGCGCGGCGGCATTATTGCCGGGCTCGTATCGGCGGCATTGGTACTGGTAAGCGCCACGACGGCTTTCGCCGAATTGAAAGACAGCCTGGATGAGTTATGGGGGTTGTCGAAGTCACAGACGGAAGGCTTGTGGGGTGTGGTGCGCGAGCGTTTTCTCTCGCTTGGGCTCATCCTGGTGCTGGTGTTGATGCTGATGGCATCGCTGGTAGTGAGTTCAGCCCTGGCTGCATTCGGAGGTCTGTGGCAAGGTGGCGATGGGACGGCATTTCACGCAATCGCGCAGGCGATCAGTGATGTGGTTTCCTTCACTGTCGTAACCGGCCTGTTTGCGGTGATCTACAAATACTTGCCTGCAACGAAAATTGCATGGAAAGACGTATTCATCGGCGCGGTCTTGACCGCCATTCTTTTCACCATCGGCAAATTCGCGATCGGCTTGTATGTCGCACATGCGGACATCAGTTCTTCGTATGGCGCCGCGGGATCGGTCGTTATCCTGATCACGTGGATCTATTACTCGGCGCAGATTTTTTTCTACGGTTCGTTGTTTACGCATGAATACGCGGTGCAACTGGGAAGCAGGCAAACAGCTACGAATACGGCGGACGCAGGCACTGCGTCTTTGGCTGTCGCTTCACGGTAGTCTTTCGTCGGGAAGAACTCATGGCGGCTCCATCCGCCAAAGTTGCGAAGGCGAGGCTGGTTTGTCGCGGTTTGCCAACACGACGTTTGGACTTCATCAAGCTATCCGACGGTTCGTTTGCGCGACATCGACACCCTTCTATACTGAAGTCTTGTGCAGTGCAATGCAGTGAGGCCACCATGGAACGACATCACATCGGATCGGCGGGCAAGACGCAACCCGCCATCAACATCCGCCGCGCCACTTCATCGCTGATCGAGAAGCGAAGCAATGCGGCCGGAAAGCTGACGCGCCAGCAGGTGTCCGACTGCATCAATATTTGGGCAACGGTATATCATCTGCGCGACGCGGACTTCGAGTCATCGCAACTCTGCATTCCTCCTGCGCCTTGGGTTAATGCAGGCTCAGGCAAGGGAAAGCGCTTCAACAGATAAGGAGGGTGCCTGCGGCAATCAACGCCGACGCATTGCTGCAGGCTGGTCCGCCCCCTGCTCTTCGCGGGCGACGAGCAGGGCTACATCGACCAAGTCGGAATCGGTCGGTTTTTCCCACCCTTCTTCCCAAACGCTGTTGCCGAGGAATTTGAGGAAGGCGGGGCGCACGATAGGGCTCGAGATACCCTTCGTGCGGAAGGCCTTGCGTACCACTTCGCTGGCAGGCAGTCCTTCGGTTTCAAAGCGGTCAATCCACTGCTTCTGGTCTGCCTCAGGCATTTCCTGGAACATTTCGTTGAGCTCGGCGCGTTTCATTGCCATGTAGCGTTCGATGAGTTTCAGCCGCTCGGCCTTGGTATCGAACACCTTGCGCGGCGCAGCGGCAGCAGGCGGCTTTTGCTCGCCAAACTGGCCGGATTGCAGCAGCGTGGCGAGGTACTTGTCCGGGCTGCGCACCGGTTCCATATTGACGCGGTTCTTGCGTTCGTTCATTACGCGCAAGGCTTCTTCCATCGCCTTCGCGCCGTACTTCAGCAGATGCTTTTCGGCCCGCTCCTGCGGAATGCCGGCCTTGATTGCCAAGCCTATTGTTTTCAAATCCACAGGCTCGATCGGCTTGTCGGCTGCCGGCAACGCCGGAGCCTTGCGCTTGACGCGGAATTGCAGGTCTTGAACCGAACGCCCTGCTCTGTGCTCCACGAGTTCGATCTCAAGGTCGGATGCTTCATTGACCTTCTTGACCGCCTTCTTCAAGACGTCGCGGTTGAATATCTTGTATTCCTGGTAGGCGGAAGTCGGACTGTCTGGAGCGCCGGTCAGCACCGGTCGCCACCACGACCATG
>DASVLM010000592.1:0-3695 GCA_036384875.1 Noviherbaspirillum sp. | reverse complement strand
ACCATCATGGGCGCGCTGGCCGACGGCTTTGCCGATGCGCCCACGGTGCTGGTGGCGAAGATGACGGAGCAGAAGGCGGTCATGCTGCACCAGCAGGGCCAGGGCCGCCTCATCGTCGAGCGCGACCAGAGCCTGACGATGCTCGAACCGTCCTTCCAGCTGCCGCCGCTGGTGGCGGGCGTGACGCCCACGGCAGGCCCGGTGCTGACCGCCGCCATCGTCGTGCTCGGCAAGGACAACAAGCCGGTGCCCGATGCCGAGGTCTACCTGTTCGGCAGCTTCCTGCCGGCGACCGGCACCACCGACGCGCAGGGCCAGGTCACGCTGACCCTGTACGGCGAAACCGAAGAAACGGTGAAGGCGCTCTACGTCAAGCCCAAGGCCGACTACTGGAGCTTCTACCAGCAGCAGCCCGACATCACCTCCGGCCAGGCCAACGTGGTCGGCCTGCGTCCATTGTCGGAAGCGCCGTCGCTGGCCGGCTTCCCGGAGAAGCAGGCTTACACCTGGGGCCAGCAGGCGATGCGACTCGACCAGCTTCCGGGCGACTATCGCGGCCAGGGCGTGAAGGTGGCGGTGGTCGATTCCGGCGTCGCCAACCAGCATGACGACCTCGGCAACGTCCACATGGGCTTCGACATCATCAACAAGAAGACCAATCCCGATACCTGGAACCAGGACACGGTGGCGCACGGTTCGCACTGCGCGGGCGTGATTGCCGGCGCCGACAATGCCAAGGGCATACGCGGCTTTGCGCCCGATGCCGAAGTCCACGCCTGCAAGCTGTTCCCCGGCGGGCAGGTCAGCCAGCTGATCGACGCGCTGGAATACTGCATCGAGCACCAGATCGATGTGGTGAACATGAGCCTGGGCGGCGCCGATCCGTCGGAAGCATTGGAGCAGCAATTGCAGCGCGCGCGCCGTGCCGGCATCGCCTGCATCGTCGCCGCGGGCAATTCCGGAGGGCCGGTGCAATACCCGGCGTCTTCGCCGCAGGTGCTGGCAGTGTCGGCCATCGGCAAGCTTCACGAATTCCCCTTCGACAGCTACCATGCGCAAACCGTTACGCAAGTCATCGACGGCAACGGCTTCTACTCCGCGAAGTTCTCCTGCTTCGGGCCGGAAGTCGCAGTGTGCGCGCCGGGCGTGGCCATTACCTCTTCCGTCCCGCCGAACAACTATGCGGTATGGGACGGCACCTCGATGGCGGCACCGCACATCACCGGCCTGGCGGCGCTGATCCTTGCGCATCATCCCGACTTCCGCACGACCTACCGCGATCGCAACGCCGACCGCGTCGAGCGGCTGTTCCAGATCATCCGACTGAGTGCGCGCCGCGTGAACCTCGGTGACGCAAGCCGCACCGGCTTCGGCCTGCCTGACGTGCTGGTGGCGGTGGGCCTGCAGCCGATGGCGGGTGCCGCTGCCGTCACCACCGCCGCGGCCGCGCCGCAATCGACCGCGCTCGGCGGACTCGTCGGCGGGATCGGCGGAGTGGGCGGATCGCACATGCTGGCGGCGCAGGCCTTCAACCCCTACGCCGGTGCGTACATGGAGAGCACACAACTGTCGCCGCAAATGTATGGCAGTCCGCAAGTGCAGCAATTCAACCAGCAGTTCGGCGGCATCGATCCTGCGTATGCGGCGTATGTGGCGTCGGTGTACGGCCAGGCAGGTTTCCCCTTCGTGCGATTCGGCCCGCAAGGCTGGTAAAACCTTTTCCATCGTCGGAACACGGCGGCGCTGCGGCGCCGCCTTTTTCGTTTGTCGCACGCCGCCAACAGGCAGGCATTGGTGAATTGGCAACGATGTTGGGAAACGGCATCTGGATCATGGGAATATTCAACAATCAAGCCTATTTCGCAAAATGCCTTGTCGAAATTTGTGATTTACTGTTGGGATTGAAAATGTTTCCGATGCGTGCGATCGTTTCCGATGATAGAGAATGAACTGCCAGGCATTTCGGCATCCGAGGTAGGGGAGGAATTGTTCCAGCGGGTGTTCCGCAAGCACAGTTCCATCATGCTGCTGATCGATCCGGAAAACGGCATCATCATCGATGCAAACCGCGCGGCGGCCAGGTTCTACGGCTACACGGAAGAAGCGCTGCGCGCCATGAAGCTCAGCGACATCAACGTTCTGGCCAAGGATGAGATCTACGCGGAGATGCAGCTTGCGCTGAACGAGCGGCGCAACTATTTCATCTTCCGGCATCGTCTCGCGGGCGGCGAAGAGCGTACCGTCGAAGTGCATTCCTCGGCCATCGAAACCCGCGAAGGCATCCTGCTGTTTTCCATCGTGTTCGACGTTACCGACCGCAAGCAGGCGGAAGCTTCGCTGCGCCTCGCTTCGATGGTGTACCAGAACAGCAGCGAAGCGATGGTGGTGACGACGACCGACGACGTCATCATGGCCGTCAATCCTGCATTCACCAAGGTCACCGGATACGCCGCCGAGGAAGCGATCGGCCGCCACGCCAACCTCGTGCGCAGCTGGCGCACCGACCTCGACACCAGGAAGGGAATCCGCCGCACTGTGGAAGAGACCGGAACCTGGACCGGTGAAGTGTGGGTCAAGCGCAAGGACGGTGAGGAAATCCTGTGCCGCGTCACCATCAATACCGTCCTTGACGACGATGGCAAGATCAACAGGCTGGTCTGTCAGTTTTCGGACATCACCCACGAGAAGGAATCCGACGAGCTGATCTGGCGCCAGGCGAATTTCGATGCGCTCACCGGCCTGTCGAACCGCAGCATGTTCCAGGACCGTCTCGACCAGGCGCTGAAGAAGGCGCAGCGCGACGGCACCAGCGTCGCGCTGCTGGTGCTCGATGTGGACGGCTTCAAGGAAGTCAACGATACCCTCGGGCACGGCATTGGCGACAAGCTGCTGCAGGCCGCGGCGCAGCGCCTGCTGCACTGCGTGCGCGACTCCGATACCGTGGCGCGCGTCGGCGGCGACGAATTTGCCATCATCGTCGGCGATGTCACCGATGTGCACAACGTCGAACGGGTGGTGCACGCGGTGCTGCAATCGCTGGCCGAGCCGTTCCGCATCGACGTGGAAGAGGTGTATGTATCCGCCAGCATGGGCATCACCTTCTTTCCGGACGACGGTGTCGACGGCGCAGTGCTGCTCAAGAATGCCGACCAGGCGATGTATGCCGCCAAGGGAAAGGGCCGCAACCGCTTCCGTTTCTTCACGCCTGCGATGCAGGAAGCGGCGCAGGCGCGCAAGCGCATCATTGCCGACTTGCGCGTGGCGCTCGCCGAGAACCAGTTCTGCCTGCACTACCAGCCCATCGTCGACCTGCGCACCGGCGCCATCCGCAAGGCGGAAGCACTGGTGCGCTGGGAACATCCGGAACATGGCATGGTGAGCCCTGCAGCGTTTATCCGCATTGCCGAAGAAACCGGCATGATCGTCGAGCTCGGCGAATGGGTGTTCCGCGCCGCGTCGCGCCAGGCAGCCGCGTGGCGCAACGCGCTGCATCCGGATTTCCAGGTCAGCGTCAACGTGTCGCCGGTGCAGTTCCAGAGCAGCGGCATCGACCACGACGCCTGGCTCGCCCATCTGCAGCACTTGCAGATACGCGGCGGCAACGTGGTGGTGGAAATCACCGAAGGCCTGCTGATGGATGCGCGGCCCGAAATCACCAACCAGCTATTGCGCTTCCGCGACAACGGCATGCAGGT
>DASVLM010000591.1:0-2706 GCA_036384875.1 Noviherbaspirillum sp. | reverse complement strand
GGTGAAGACCACCGTGGCAAACAGGACCAGCCAGGGCACGAGCCGGGCGAACAGGGTGGATGGCGTCATCAGCAACAGCAGGCCGCCGCATGCGCCGCCGAGAATGCTGAGCACGAAGAGCGCCCAGAATGGCAATTTTCCCGCGCCCGTCACCAGCTTGCGGCCGGCCAGGCCGGTAGTCACTTGTCCCGGAAAGAGCGCTACAGTGGAGGTGATGTTGGCGGCCAGCGGCGACATGCCGGACACGATCAGTGCCGGAAGCGTCACAAAGGAGCCGCCGCCGGCGAGCGAATTTTGCAAACCGGCCCACAGGCCGGCGAGGAGGATGAGTGCCAGGAGCATGGTGAATTCCAAAGATGCGGTGCGACCGGGAATGATAGCGAAAGTTGCCGGCACGCGTTTGGAGCTCCGGAAACGGGATTCGATTGACATTGCTCAGTCGAAGTTGACTCAACTCAAGGTTTTTTGCATATCGCCTCGCTATAAGTAAATCATTCACGATTCTCGCGGAAGTGTCGCCGCAGGCGTTGGACCCAGGAACATGCTCGAATCCGTCAAAACCTCACTGCGAGAACATCGCGCCGCCTTCTTCCTTGCCGCTATGGTGTTGCTCGGCATTGTTTATTTGTTCATGCGGACTGCGTACGGCACACGTGTCGATGCGTACACGGCTACCCGCGGCGATATCGTGCAGACGCTCGTTGCCAGCGGGCGCGTGGAAACGCCCTTGCGCGTCGATATCGGCACCCAGGTCACCGGTACCGTGGCATCGATTCCGGTCGCCGAGGGGCAGGCTGTCAAGGCGGGCCAACTGCTGATCGCGCTGGAAGACAGCGAAGCGAAGGCGTCCGTCGCGCAGGCACACGCCGCAGTCGCGCAAGCGCGGGTGCGCTTGCGGCAACTGCAGGAGGTGGCGCTACCGGCCGCGCAACAGGGATTGCGCCAGGCGCAGATCAATCTCGACAATGCACGCCGCCAGCATGAGCGTACCAGCGGACTTGCAGCCAAGGGCTTCGTCGGCCAGTCGCAGCTCGACGATGCGCAGCAAAAGCTCGATCTCGCCGAAAGCCAGTTGCGGTCCGCCGAACTGCAAGTCGCCACCAACTCGCCCGGCGGCAGCGACGTCATGATGGCCAAGGCGGCATTGGAGCAGGCACAGGCCAACCTGAACATGGCACTGGCGAAACTGGAATACACCTCCATCGAAGCGCCGTCCGACGGCACGCTCATCGCGCGCAATGTCGAACGCGGCGATGTGGTGCAACCGGGCAAGGCGCTGATGGTGCTGTCGCCGGCGGGGCAGACGCAACTCGTGGTGCAGATCGACGAAAAAAATCTTTCGCAGCTTCACCTCGGACAACAGGCGCTCGCTTCCGCCGATGCCTTCCCCGACCAGCGGTTCACGGCGACGGTGGCCTATATCAACCCGGCCGTCGATCCGCAGCGCGGCTCGCTCGAAGTGAAGCTGGACGTGCCCCAGGCTCCCGACTACCTGCGGCAAGACATGACGGTCTCGGTGGATATCGAAGTGGCACGGCGCTCGAATGCGATCGCGGTGCCGCTCGCGGCGGTGCATGATGTCGGCAGCAAGGCGCCATGGGTCATGAAGATCGTGAACGGAAAGACCGCGAAGCAGCCGGTAACGCTCGGCATGCGCGGCGGGACGCAAGTGGAAATTGTGTCCGGCTTGCGCGCCGGCGACCTGGTGGTGGCAGCAACGGCGAACGCACTGAAGGAAGGCAAGCATGTGCGCGCCGGTTCGCCCGCGGCGAGCGGAGCAAGCGCGGCGGCAGGATCATGAACGAGTTCCTGTCGTTCGAGTGGATCGCCGCCATCCGCTTCCTGCGCGAAGGGCGCCTGCAATCGCTGTTCATCATCTGCGGCGCGGCCATCGGCGTGGCAGTTATCGTCTTCATGTCCGCACTGCTCGACGGCATGCAGGCCAACATCTTCCGCCGCGTGCTGAGTTCACAGGCACACATCGTGCTGGAGCGGCCGAAGCAGGTGGCGCGGCCCTTGCAGCCGGCGCAGCCGGGGCAATCGACGCTCTCCGTAATCCAGAAGCCCTCGCAACGGCTGAGTTCCATCGACCAGTGGCAAAAGATGCGCGACATGATGCTGGCGCGTCCGGACGTGCTTGCGGTGTCGCCGACAGTAACCGGCCCGGCCTTTGCGGTGCGCGGCGATGCTAGCCAGGCGATTTCACTGATCGGCATCGACCCGGTGCAATACACCCGCATCGTGCCCTTGCCGGAAAAAATGGTGGCCGGCGAATTCCGTCTCACCAACACCGACATCCTGATCGGCAGCCAGCTCGCGGACGACCTCGGCGTGCAGACCGGCGACAAGCTGCGTGTCGCCACAGCATCCGGCGGCAACCTGACGCTGACCATCGCCGGCATCTTCGACCTGGGCAGCCGCGGCGCGAACCAGCGCAACGTTTATACCCTGATGTCGACCGCGCAGAACCTGCTCAACCTGATCGGTGGCGTGTCGAGCATCGACCTGACCGTAGTCGACCCGTTCGCGGCGGAAGATATCGCGCAGTCGATCGCGGCACAGACCGGGCTCGATGCGCTCAGCTGGATCAAATCGAACAACCAGTTCTTCCTCGGCCTGAATGCGCAAAAGTTTTCCAGCCAGATGATCCGTCTCTTCGTCGGCCTTTCGGTGGCGGCGGGCATCGCCAGCGTGCTGGTGGTGTCG
>DASVLM010000590.1:0-7911 GCA_036384875.1 Noviherbaspirillum sp. | reverse complement strand
GATGCCCGCTTTGACTGCAAAGCCGACAAGTTCGTCCAAGCCGTCTAACAGACGTCGATGCGGGGCATACAAGGCACGATAGACCTCCACCCATTCCGCCTCCATGCGCGCGCATTGCGCATCGGAGAGTTCGCCGAAGTATTCGCGCAGCACTTCGCAGTCTCGGCGTCCGGTTGCGCGAAATGCTTCCTCCTCACTGATGTGCCGGCCGAGGCGTCGAAAGTATTCGACCATCGCGGCACGGTGATACGCCATGTTGTCGAACATCGTGCCGTCCATATCGAAGATCAGTGCGCGTTGCATGGATGGTTTTCCAAAACGTAAGCCGGGATTGCGGACGTATAGTGTCGCTTCCCCTGCCAGGCCACTGTCATGCGATTCGCTCGCAAACTGATGCAATTCCGGCATCTTTTGCAATCGACCAGCCACGATAGCATCGGTGCCCATCCTCATTACGCCAGAATCGTATCAATCCCCGCAATTGCCGCAATACATCTGCGCACCCGCTCTCGCGACACTAGGAACCGTTATCAATCAACATCCTGCGAAGGCGGCTATTGCCGCTGCGGAGACATCATCGTGGCTGAAACAAGGTATTTTCTCGGGATAGATGGCGGCGGCACCGGATGCCGCGCTCGCCTGACGGACAGAAGCGGGCGCATACTGGGCGAAGGCAGCGCCGGCCCGGCGAACCTCGCCTTGGGAATCGACGTGGCGGTCGCCTCCACCATGAGCGCAACCCGGCAAGCCCTGGCGACTGCCGGCCTCGCTGACGAAGATCTGGCACTGACCGACGTCGGCCTCGGCATGGCAGCTGCAAACGTGCCCCGGCACAAGGAGGCGCTGGAAAAGGTCGCGCTCCCGTTCCGTTCCTTCGTTGTCTTGTCTGATGCGGAAACCGCTTGCCTTGGTGCCCACGCCGGCGCCGACGGCGGACTGCTGATCCTTGGCACCGGCAGCCAGGGTGTGATTTGCCGCAACGGCGTATTCACCACCGTGGGAGGCTGGGGATTCGCCATCTCCGATTCCGGTTCGGGCGCCATCCTTGGACGTGCCGCCGTCCGGCGTGCCTTCCTGGCCCATGAGGGGGTCGAGCCGCCTTCCGCGCTGACCGAGGAAATCATGAAGCGATTCGATGCGAATCCGTCCGCCATGCTGGAGTGGGCGGAGAGCGCGAAGCCGCGTGACTGGGGCGAATTCGCACGCATCGTGTTCCGCCATGTCGAAGCGGGCGATCCAGTCTCGCTGGAACTCGTGCGGGACAACGCATCGGCGGTCGAGCGCATGCTGGACCGCATGGTTGCACTCGGTGCCGGGCGGGTTGCGCTCATGGGCGGACTTGCCAAACCGACCAGGCCTTACCTGTCTTCCCGCTTCGACGCCGTCATCGTCGAGGCGCAAGGCGATGCGCTTGACGGCGCCTTGCTCCTGGCCCGCCGCCATGCGGCCAAGGAAGAAAACGACGCAACACCGACGTAGAATCGCTTGTCGCGTGGCCTATAATCATTCAGAGGGCTGATGCCCCGGGAGACCGATCATGAGAGCTGTCCTTGAGAGCCTGCTGGTTCCGGAAGGAGCGACGTGGACCTACTTTCACCGCCGCCTGAATGAATGCATTCCCTTCAACTGGCACTATCATCGCGAGTTCGAACTCACGCTGACCATCAATAGCCAGGGCCAGCGCTATGTCGGCGACACCATCGAATCTTACGGCGATGGCGACCTCGTGCTGCTTGGCTCCAATCTCCCGCATACCTGGATGTCGCAGTGCAAGATCGATGAATCGAAGCCGCATGTGGCGCACGTCTTCTGGATCCGCTCGGAATGGCTCGACTCGCTACTCGACACCTTGGTCGAACTGCGTCCGATCCGCGCCATGCTGCTCAAGGCAAACCGTGGCATTGTCTATTCCGCCGCAACTGCACGAGCCGTGCGAGCCCTCGTCGAGAACATGGACAATCTCTCGCCTACGGGCAGAGTCATCAGCCTCATTGAAGTCTTCACGATACTTGCCGAGGACAAGAAGTTCCGTCTGCTTTGCGCACCGCACAAGAGCAACGACACGATTTCGCCTTCCGACCGTCCGCGTATCGATCGCGCCCTCGACTACATCCACAAGAACTATCAAACCGAGATTTCGATTTCCGACCTGGCCGAATTGGCCGCGCTGAGCGTCTCAGGGTTGCATCGCCTGTTCAAGCGCCATACCCGCCAGACCGTCGGCGAATACATTGCCCAGCTCCGAATAGGCAAGGCCTGCTCTCTCCTGCTTTCCTCGGACCGTCCGATTTCCTGCATCGCAGAGGAAGCAGGCTATAGCAGCCTCTCGCATTTCAACCGCCAGTTCCTCGCCATCAAACAGGTCACGCCGCGGGAATTCCGCCGTTCCTTCGTGAACCACGAAGCACTGACGCCGCTGGGGACATCAAGCAATCCGTTTGCCACCAGCACGAAAGAATCGCGAGTCGGCATGCCGGGCGAGGGCATTGGCGTTCAGACGCACTGAATTCCAATCCCTTAAATAAGCTTCGAATACGTCGACCCGCTGGGCTGCGAAAGATAGCGGTCAAACACCATCCCGATCGCTCGCACAAAGAGCCTTCCCTTCGGCAGGATGCGCAGCGCGTTCCCCTTCACTTCAACCAGGCCGGCATCTTCATACGGCGCAAGCGCGGCGAGTTCGGAGGCGAAGTAACGCGCGAACTCGATCTCGTACTCCCGCTCGAAGCGTTCGAATGAAAGCGGCATGCTGCACATGATGGTCATGATGACGTCGCGCCGCAATACATCGTCCTTGCTGAGTTCGATACCCTTCTCCACCGGCAGCCTTCCCTCTGCAAGGTGCTGATAGTAGGCCGTGATCGAATGCGAGGACTGACTGTACGAATTCCCCACCTTGCCGATCGCGGAGACGCCGAAGCCGATGAGGTCCGCTTCGGCGCGCGTTGTATAACCCTGGAAGTTGCGGTGCAGGCTGCCGTCTTGCCGGGCCAGTGCGAGTTCGTCGCCAGGTTTGGCAAAATGGTCCAGCCCGATGTAGACGTATCCTGCTTCCAGCAGGCGCCGGGTAGACATCAGGAAGATTTGCAGCCGCTCTTCGGCGAGCGGCAAATCGTCGGCGACGATCAATCGCTGTGCCTTGAATCGATTCGGCAGATGCGCATAGTTGTACAGGGCGATGCGATCGGGGGACAAGGCAATCAGGCTGTCGAGCGTGCGGCTGAAACTGGCGAGCGTCTGCTTCGGAAGGCCGTAGATCAAGTCCGCATTGGTCGAGACGAAGCCGGCCTTGCGGCTCTGCGTCACTGCGTTTTCCACCATTTCCAGCGGCTGGATGCGATTGACCGCCTGCTGCACTGCCGCGTCGAAATCCTGCACGCCGAAGCTGTTCCGGTTGAAGCCGATGTCGGCCAGCATTTCCAGCGTACCCGGGTGTACCGTGCGCGGGTCGATTTCGACGCCGAGTTCCGCATCGGGCGTGAATTCGAAGTGCCGTCGAATCATCGCCATGAGCTGGCGCAGCTCGTCCGAATTGAAAAAGGTCGGCGTACCGCCGCCGAGATGCAATTGCGTGGTGCGGCGATCCTCTCCAAGATGGCGGGCAACCATTTCCATTTCGGTGTTCAGGTGGTGCAGGTATTCCGTTACGCGGGAGTGGTCTTGCGTGATGACTTTGTTGCAGGCGCAGAAATAGCACAACGACTCACAGAACGGCAGATGCACGTACACCGACAGCGGCGGGTTGCTGCTGCTGTGAGCGCGTTGCTGCAAATACGATTCATAGGTTTGCGCGGTATAGCCGGCATTGAACCTGTCTGCCGTCGGATAGGAGGTATAGCGCGGCCCGGATTTGTCGAATCGGCGAACGAGTTCTTCGGAAAACTCGAGGTCGGGAAAGGAAGACGCTGCGTTCATTGGATGCTTTCGAAAAAATATTCCAGTCGGACAGATTACCCGGACGACGGTTCTGTTTCGTTCATTCTAATTGATGCCGCACTCATGGATGAGAGCTGGCCTTGAGGAAATGTTCCGCTCTCAAGAATGTAAACCACTCGCACCTTGCCCAAGGCTTCAAGGCTCGGCAAGCGCCGTCCAGCTTCGACAGGAAGGCGCAATGTATTGAATAAAAATCAATCATCCTGCCGAAGACTTCATCTAATCCTGCTTCGTTCACTTGTTGCAACAAGGCTTGCTCGGCTACCATGTTTCTCTGGCAACCGGACACCGACCTCCTTCATGACAAGCACGATCTCTGCTCCGCTCAAAACGATTGCCTTGTTCGCTGCGGCATTTGCTTGCACCGCTGCCGCCGCACAACAAGGCGTCAGCTACGAAGCCGCCTGGGCACGCATGAAGGCCGTCTCGGACAAGCTGGGTGCAGCACAGGCCGCCGTCGAGAGCGGCGCGCTGGCGCAGAAGGGAATGCAGGGACTGGGCGGACCGCTCGTCAGCCTGTCGGCCGCAGCCGTTGCCTATAACGCCAACCTGTCGGTCGATCTCGATCCGCTCAACCGGCGCCTGGCGCAAGTGGACCAGCACCTGCCCATCCCGCTGCAGAACCTGCCGATTCCGCTGCCGCTGCCCACGCTGCCTTCGCGCTATACCTTCAACCAGTCGGACTCTTTCACTACCTCGTCGATCTCGGCGGTGTGGCCGATCTATGCCGGCGGCGTGTCGAATGCCACGCGCGAATTCGTTCGCGCGCAGCACGGCGAAGCGGAAGCGGATTTCTCGCAGGCGGAGCACGAAGCAGCCACGCTGCTGGCGCAACGCTACTTCGGCGCGCAGCTTGCGATCAAGGCCTCGCAGTTGCGCGATGCAGCATTGAAAGACATCGAACAGCACGATGCCGCCGCTGAAAAAATGCTGAAAGCCGGCGTGATCGCGCGTGTGGAACGCTTGCAGGCGCGGGTCGCATTTGAGGATGCGCGACGCAACGCTGCGAAAGCGAAGAGTGATGCCGAACTCGCCACCGCCGCGCTGGCGCGCATGCTGAAAACGAACGGCACTGTCGTTCCGCAAACGCCGCTGTTCGCCATTACGCAACCGCTGGAGCCGCTCGACCACTTCATTCGCATCGCGCTCGACAACCATCCCGGCCTGGCGAAGGTAGCGGCCAAGCGTTCGCAGGCACAAAGCCTGCATGACGGCGAGGAAGCGTTGCGCAAGCCGCAGGTGTTCGCCTTCGGCCAGAGCGAATTGACGACCTCGCATCCTAGCTGGGTGGCCGGCGTCGGCGTGCGCTGGACGTTGTTCGATGCGGTCGATCGCAACGCGCTCTCGGCAGCTTCGCTGCAGAAGGTGCGGCAGGCCGAGCTGACCGATGCGCAGGCAAGAAGCGATATTGCGCTGCTTGTCGAGAAGAACTGGCGCAATGCCGAACAGGCGCGCCGCAATTTCCTCGCAATGCAGGCATCGATCGATCTTGCGGAAGAAGTGCTGAAGCTGCGCAGGGCCGGCGTGCGCGAAGGCACCAGCACGACACTGGAATTGATCGACGCCGAACTCAATTTCGCCAAGGTAAAGACCGAGCGCGCGCAGTCTGCGTATGAATTCGAAGCGGCCCTTGCCGCCTTGCTGGAATCCTGCGGCATGTCGGACAAGTTCAGCAGCTACATCGCCCGTGCGGACGTCAACATCGACTGAGAACAACATGAAAAAAAACAGCCCCTCTTCCTCGTTCGCGATCGGTATCGTTGTTCTCCTGCTGGTTGCCGTCGCTGCCAGCGGCATCTGGTATGCATCGCGTCCCGCGCCGGATGTCTTCCAGGGACAGATGGAGGCGCGCGAAACCGATATCGCACCGAAAGTGCCCGGACGCATTGCCGAGGTGCTGGTGCGGGAAGGCGACAAGGTACAGGTCGGCACGCAGCTGATCCGGATCGACAGCCCGGAAGTGAACGCGAAGCTGGCGCAGGCGACCGGCGCGCGCGATGCCGCCGCTGCAGTGGCAGAGAAAGCGAAGGCCGGCGCGCGTCCGCAAGAGGTGCGCATGGCCATGCTGAACTGGCAGCGCGCGCAAGCCGCCGCCGATCTGGCTGAAACTTCTTTCAAGCGTGTCGAAGGCCTGGCGAAGGAAGGCTTGATCGCCGACCAGAAGCGCGACGAGGCGATGACCAACTTCCACGCAGCGCGCGATGCCGCCGCTGCCGCGAAAGCGCAATACGAGATGGCGCGCTCCGGTGCACGTTCAGAAGACAAGGCGGCTGCCGCCGCGCAGGTGCGACAGGTGTCCGGCGTGGTGGCCGAAGTCGAAGCGGCGCGCGCGGAAACCGAACTGAAAAGCCCGGTCGCGGGCGAAGTGGCGAAGGTCTATGCCAGGGCCGGCGAATTGTCGCCGCAAGGCGTGGCCGTCGTCACGGTGGTTGACCTGAAAGACCAGTGGGCGGTGTTCAACGTGCGCGAAGACAAGCTGTCGCGCTTTGCGAACGGCAAGGAGTTCGATGTCGTCATTCCCGCGTTGGGCAATCGGCAGGTCAGGATGAAAGTGTTCTACACCGCGGTGCTGCCCGACTTCGCGACCTGGCGCGCCACGCGTTCCAACCAGGGTTTCGATGCGCGTACCTTCGAAGTGCGCGCGCGCCCGGTGTCGCCCGCCGATGGCGTGCGTCCCGGCATGAGCGTGATCGTCGCCTCCGCCGACTAAGCGCACTGCGATGCCACGGCACGCCACCCGCCATCCCTTCTTCGAGAGCATTGCGCGCGAATGGGGCTTGCTGTGCCAACGTCCCTGGGATTTGGCAATGATTTCCTGGGTGCCGCTGCTGTCGGCAGCGCTGATCTTTGCGATTTTTTCTGCGGGGATTCCGACCCGGCTGCCGGTCGGCGTGCGGGACGCCGACCACTCCGCGTTGTCGCGCCAGCTGGTGCGCTTCCTCGATGCCACGCCCGGCCTGCAGGTCGTGCAGCAAGTCGATGATGAACTTGCCGCCGAGCGGGCAATGCGCAGCGGCGCGGTGTATGGGATGGTGGAGGTTCCCGCCGGCTTCGCGCGCGACATCAAGCTTGGGCACGCGGCGCAAATCACGCTGCTGCACAATGCGCAATTCAGTTCGCATTCCGGCATGATCCAGCGCGATGTGCGCACCGCCACCGGCACGCTGTCGGCCGGGATCGAAATCGTCGCGCGCAACAAGCGCGGGGAATCGCCGCGCGCCGCACGCCTGTCGCAAGAGCCGATACGCACGGCCATGGCCAACCTCTTCAATCCCGCGCTCGATTACCTGCAATTCCTCGGCATGGCCTTGGTCCCCGCCATGCTGCATATCTTCGCGATGGTGGCGGGCGCATGGTCGGTGGGGACGGAATTGCGCGACGGCACGCTGGGCGAGTGGAAGGTGATATGCGTCGGCGGCCGGCAGTACGGCGGCCTGCTGCTGGCGCTGCTCGGCAAGCTGGTGCCATCCTTTATTGCGCTGTTTGCGGTCGGCATTGCGAGCACGCTCGGCTTCATGGCGGCGGGCGGCTGGCATCCGGCGGGTTCGATGACGCTGGCGCTGCTGGCGCTCGGCGCAATGATTGGGTTGTCGATCGCGCTCGGCGCGCTGGCGGCGGCGATATCGCGCTCGCTGCGCACGGCCTTGTCTGCCACCGGCTTCATCACCGCGCCGGCCTTTGCCTTCAGCGGCGCCGCCTTTCCCATCGCCGCCATGCCGCAGACAGCACAGTGGTGGGCGATGAGCCTGCCGTTCACGCATTACCTGCGAGTGCAGATCGAGCAACTGGAAATGGGCGTGCCCGTTTCCTGCTCGGCCGGGACGGTGGGCGTCATGCTGCTTGCCGCTGTCGTCGCGCTGGCGATTGCCGCGCATTGCATCGGCAAGGCCGCAGCAGACCCGTCCAGCTGGGGCAAGCGATGAGCAGCTTCTTTCAAGCATGGCGCACGACCCTGCTCGCCATCGTGCGCGACAA
>DASVLM010000589.1:0-3610 GCA_036384875.1 Noviherbaspirillum sp. | reverse complement strand
CAACGTCGGCACCTCGTTCGTTCCGAGCAGCGAAGAACCGAACCCGGCTCCCGACCTCGGCACGGCCACCATCGGCTACCCGATCACGGTGTCGCTGGTCGACCAAGCACTGGTGACGGCTTACCCGAACGGCTACCTGCCTACGGACATCGTGGTCAACGGCTTCACCGTGACCGCAGCCGGTAGCTCGACGCCGATCTCGGGCCGCATCGTGACGGCAGCCGGTGTGGTTGCCGGTTCGGGCGTGACGCTGACGACCGACGTGAACCAGGGCTACCTGAGCACCTCGATCTACATGCTGCCGCTGCAACCGCTAGCAACCAGCACCACGTACAACATCGTGGTCAACGCCACGGTCAACGGCAAGGTGGTGTCGATCAACTCGACCTTCACCACGGGCAGCGGCAACTAACGGACAGGAAGGTTCAGCCCAACATGGAAATCCAGTATTTGTCCGCCGAGCAGTGGGCGAATTTGATGGAGTCGCTGGCGGAGCGAGATCGCGCTATCGACGAAAAGATCAAGCGCGGCGAGCTGCCGCCCGATTGCACGCACTTGATCAGTGGCGAGCGGGTCGGGCGAATGAAGATTCAATGGAACTATGACCAGTTGATGAGCTTTCGCTTGTGATCGGCGGCGCGACCGTTCGGCTTCCCGGCGAGTTGGATTCTGTGCCGCACGACGTTGAAGGTTAAAGACGAAAAGGATTGGACGATGACGACACCCCGCGAACGGACACAAGCGATTAAATTCGCCGCCGAATTCATGAAGAAAATCGTCGAAATGCAGGATGCACCAGAAATTCTTCGCGAAGAGGCCCGGCACATTTTACGGCACTATCCGAATGAGTCGCAAATCGACTCGATTGCGGCGCATGTCGCAAGGTCGGACTTGAGCCAAAATTTGCTGGAGCCGACAGCATCGTAAGATGAAGATTTTTCTGGATACGGAATTCACGAATTTCCACGCCCCTCGGCTCCTTTCCATTGGTCTTGTGGCAGATGATGGTTCGACCTTTTATGCTGAGTTGGAAAACATCGACATTTCCGCGTGCAGTGAGTTTGTAAAAGGGGTTGTCCTGCCGAAACTGGAGAAATTGCCGGAGCGTGTCTTTGACTCCCTGGGCCTATATTCCGAGCTGACCATGTGGCTGGCGCAGTTCGAATACACGAAGCCGGTCGTTTGTTATGACTTCGATTTGGATTGGGAGTTGATGGTAGCGGCGCTTCACATGAACGTACCGAGTTGGCTCGCCCATCGGAATGTGTTTTCGCGTATCGATGATCTTTTGAAAGAGCAGTTTTTCGTGGACACTGGCTTACCTGACCACCATGCGCTTCACGACGCCCAAGCCAATCAGTTCGCTTTCCGCAAAGCGTGCTTGTAGAAAACGCTGCTTTCATTTGATTGCGTAATGCATTGTGCCTAACCACCGGTGTTAAGTCGCTTTAGGCATTCAGTATCAACTGATTGTTCACCATTCTGGCCTGTGACGGTACAGTCTTTTTTATCCTTATCGGGAGTGGCCTTTGTTTGGTGAGTTGCGGAGCGGTGAACCGTTAGTGTAGAGGGGCTACCGGTTTCTTTGCCTGGCACCTGCATACAGTTAGGGCACGGAGGTTTTTTCTTTATTTCTTTAACTTTTTGTTGTATTTCGTTTTTTTGCATAGTCGCGGTCTGCGCAACAGACAGATTGGTGAACACAAGCAATCCAAAGAAGCACCCTCGCATCTTATTCATGGTTTTCCCTTTTCGCAAATCTGCCATCAGTTTGACTTTAGTTGCGGAGCCAAATTACTTTTCTTTTCCATCGCTTCGAGCCGGTGCTCCAACATCGTATAGCGCGGAGGAATGCCAAGCGAATTCATTTTCGGGACAATTGTCTGATTCAGCTATGCTTACGTCCACCTTCACGGTCTTAACGAGGTCATTTAATAAAAAATCCCATTCGATGAAGTCTTTCTCACCGGGCTTGAGGTATATGTCTCGGTTCACGCATTCGTTTTCCAGTTTATCCCAATTTATTTTCGTAGCGTAACCCTCTACGTGCGGTGGGTCTCCACTTTTTAACTGACCAAAGATTTTAGATTTTTCGTTGGGCAAAATTAGATGAATCGCTGCTCTCGCTGATCTGGCGTGTGTTGGCGTAAGTCCGATATTTTCCATCGATGCCGTAATGTGCATTAAATGAAAATCCGTTCCGTCGAGCTTTCGATCTTCTATTTTTATCGAGTCGTTGACCCGGTGCAGGTAGCTTCCCTGCATAAGGAACCAGGCCGTTGCGCAAAAAATACCTAGGATTGTCAGACAGGTTTGAATCAGATCAAGCCAAGGCTTTACTTTTTCAACGAACGCTTTCGGTTTTTCAGCCAAGGTATGGCAGGGTTCAGAAACGGGACGCAACAATTGCCTCAACTGCAGACGTTGCAAACGCTCGGCTATTTTTGGTTTAGTCATGCTGCATACAAAATTTTGATTTGGTCATGCATCAATAATGCTTCGGTCACCTTGTGCAGCTTGATTTAGTAGATCAATATTACGACCTGAAAAGGTAATGCCGCTCGCGTCGCGCGTTCACCAAAGGCAGGACGTGACTAGCCGTGAGCCACGAGATACCAAAAGCCCAAAGACCTCCGGCCTCACCCCAATAGACAAAATGTGGGTATTCGACTGTCATGCTGTCTTGCGTAAGTCCGTTATAGGCGAGAGCGAGGCTGCAACCAACAATGGTAACGCCGCATAAAGCATAGATAGTGGCACGCATGATGGCTTGCTTGTGCCCTTTCTCTCTAGCGCGAATCAGAAACGCCCAGCAAAAATATGACAGTACGGCGAACATGGCTCCTGCGCATACGTAATGCAAATGCGGGATAATCTCTGGCTTCTCGGTACAGGCACAGGGAAACATCGCGACTCCAAGTGCGGCAATCGCAGCGGCCTTACTAAGCACCATTTCCAGCCATGTGCTGCCATTGTAGGCAACAAGGAACGACGCAATCGCGAAAAGGAACCCCACAAAAATAGTCTGCGGCCAGTCGCCGCGCCAGTATGACTCGCTGATCGAACATAGTCGCGGCCCACCGACCATCGCGAAATGGTTAGTGAGGTACGGTAGGCTCAATGCAATGACACCGACGATAAAGCGCATCGTCTGCTGGTCGATTGCGGGAAACGGCTTTGCAAAACGGGGATGCCAATTTCCAGGAGGGGCCGGTGTTGAATTGCCCAACACCGGACTTGGGCTTTTTCCATTGCTGACAGCTTGAACGTTTGTTTCTTCCATGGCTATCGTTTCCGCAAGGTGCTGTATGAAACGGGAAGTTCAATTTGGCCAAATTGCTTCCAGAAGTTGTGCCAGCCGTGCGCCGCCCTTAGTCACTTGATCCTGTTGAATACCTCGCATTTGACTGACGTAGCCCTTGCGGTCATCGAATGTTGCCGGCCACATCGCATGTTTCGGCCTCGCGTTGGGCTTGGACGGCGGCGTGACTTGACCAGAAAAATTCATTCCGCCGAAAGCCTTGTTTGCCACCACAACCGTGTCGCTGGCCCAGGATTCTGCCCATTTGTGGAAGTCGCCCTTTGTTGCGTCAATCTGGCTTGCGGCGCT
>DASVLM010000588.1:0-7964 GCA_036384875.1 Noviherbaspirillum sp. | reverse complement strand
CTCGCCGTCTACGTTTCCATGCAAAAGGACCTCGCCCATTCGGAGGCAGCCGACGTCCTGTCCCGCAGTCAGGCAAAAGCAAGGATGGAATTGCTGGTTCCTGTGTTCAAGGGCTGGTTGACAGAAACCGCGCAGGACCTCACTTACGACGCAGTGCAAGTATTCGGTGGCATGGGCTTTATTGAAGAGACTGGCGCTGCGCAGTATTACCGTGACGCGCGCATCCTGACCATCTATGAAGGCACGACCGCTATCCAGGCCAATGACCTTGTCGGCCGCAAGACCCAGCGTGATCGCGGTGAAGCAGCATTCGCGCTGATTGACGACATGATCGGCGACACCGCGACGCTCGGCGCAATTGGACATCCGGGCGCGCAGCGCCTGTCCTCGCGACTGGTTGATGCATGCAATGCCCTGCGTAGTGCCGTCGACTGGATCATCGGATCGCAAGAATCGGCGCTGCGGGAAATCTATGCAGGCTCGGTTCCCTACCTCCAGTTATGGGGCATTGTGTGCGGCGGATGGATGCATGCGCGTCGCTTGCAGGCGGCGCAGCGCAAAGAGGGCGCCCAACTGACAGCTGTTGTGCAATCCGCATCATTTTATGCAGACCACGTGCTTGCCAATGCCTCCGCGCTGGCCACCACAATCAGGGAAGGCGGCACCAGCGTGCTCGATTTCCCCGACACGGCATGGCTGGAGTGAGCGATATGAAACGACAGGATATTCGGGATCTCAAACGGGCGGCTACTCATGAACGTGACGAGTACGCAATGCTGGCATTGCTGGAACGTTCGGTCCGCTTCGGCCACAAGCGACTGGCGTTGATACGCTGCATTCAGGCTGAGCGCCTCGGCATCCCTCTTTCGCAGGACATACTTAGTTATTGTCACAACGTTGCGAAAGACCTGCCAGTCGATGCCTTGCAAAAGATTGTCAGGCAAGCCGCATTGTCCGGCACTGTGCATTAACCGGGAGGCGGACATGGGAAACAGGCTTACCAAGATCTATACCCGCACTGGCGACGACGGTACTACCGGCCTGGGAGACGGATCGCGCATCGATAAAGACAGCTTGCGGGTACAGGCGATGGGTGAAGTCGACCACCTGAATGCCTTTATCGGGATGGTGTTGAGTCAGGCGGATATTCCACCGGCAATCAGGCAATACCTCTCTGATATCCAGCACGACCTGTTCGACCTTGGCGCCGAACTGTGCATCCCCGGCAGCGAACGGATTACGCCTGCGCACGTCATTCGGCTGGAAGCGCAACTTGACGGACTTAATGCCAATCTGAGTCGACTTGAGGATTTCATCCTGCCGGGCGGCACACCAGCTGCGGCGCAAGCCCATCTTGCCCGGACCGCCTGCCGTAATGCTGAGCGCACTGTCCTGGCCTTGGCCAGGGGAGAAACAGGCGTCAGCGCGCCGTTGCGCCATTACCTCAACCGCTTGTCGGACTTCTTGTTTGTCGCTGCACGTGAGCTGAATCGCTGCGCGGGGCGGAAAGATGTACTTTGGATTCAACGAAAGGGACAGTAATGCAGCAAGATATCATCCTGATCCGACGCGAAGGCCGTGTTGGCATCCTCCAGCTCAACAGGCCCGCGCAGCTTAATGCGCTGAATGACGAACTCATGGATGCATTGGGCGCAGCGCTACTCGGCATGGATGCAGACGACGGAATTGGTTGCATCATTGTGACCGGCAGCATTAAGGCGTTTGCGGCTGGTGCCGATATCTCCGTAATGCAACCAAAGACCTACATGGAAGCCTTTCGCGAAAACTTCATCAGCCGCAACTGGGAAACGGTTCTGTGTGTTCGCAAACCTGTCATTGCTGCGGTTGCCGGCTATGCGCTGGGCGGTGGATGTGAGCTGGCAATGATGTGCGACTTCATCATTGCCGCCGACAATGCAAAGTTTGGACAACCAGAAATCAAGCTCGGCATTATTCCCGGCGCGGGTGGCACGCAACGGCTGCCGCGCGCCGTTTCCAAATCGAAGGCGATGGACATGGTCTTAACTGGCCGCATGATGGATGCTGTAGAAGCGGAGCGTGCAGGGCTGGTGTCGCGCATTGTGCCCCTGGAAAAGCTCGAAGAAGAAGCGCTTGCCGCTGCCACCGTGATCGCCAGCATGTCGCTGCCGAGTGTGATGGCGGCCAAGGAATGCGTGAATCGGGCATATGAAAACACCTTGGCCGAGGGCGTGCAGTATGAGCGCAGAAACTTCCATGCATTGTTCGCGACGCGCGATCAGAAAGAAGGAATGACTGCATTCCTCGAAAAGCGCAAGCCTGAATTCCAGCATGAATGATGCGTAGCCGGCGTAGATATCCTCGCATTCAACCTTGCCTCGGATGCCCTCTAGCGCAAGCCGGGCAAGCACGTCTTCTCAATTAACCGCAACAACAATGCATTACTCCAGCAGTTCTTCGCAATACGGCCCGCGTGAGGCGATGGAATACGATGTCGTGATCGTGGGCGCAGGGCCGGCGGGCCTTTCCGCGGCCATCCGTCTCAAGCAGCTCGCAATGGAAAAAGACGCAGAGGTATCAGTCTGCGTATTGGAAAAAGGCTCAGAGGTCGGCGCCCATATACTATCGGGTGCGGTGATGGACCCGGTCGCGATGAACGAGCTGTTCCCAAACTGGAAAGTGCTCGGCGCACCGCTGAATGTCGAAGTCACTGAAGACCGCTTCCTCTTCCTGACCGAATCGAGAGCGTTCAGGACGCCAAACTGGATGCTGCCCGGCTGCTTCCAGAACCATGGCAACTATGTGATCTCGCTTGGTAATGTCGTGCGCTGGCTGGGCCAGCAAGCCGAAGCGCTGGGGGTGGAAATCTTCCCCGGCTTTGCCGCCGCTGAAGTGCTGTACCACGATGATGGTGCGGTTAAGGGTGTGGCCACTGGCAACATGGGTATGGACCGCCAGGGCAAGCCGACCGACGCCTTCCAGCCCGGAATGGAACTGCACGCGAAATACACGCTGTTCGCCGAAGGAGCGCGCGGCCATCTCGGCAAGCATTTGATGGCGAAATTCGATTTGAACAAGGGCAAGGATCCACAGACCTATGCGATCGGCATCAAGGAACTGTGGGAAATCGCCCCGAAACTGCACCAGCCCGGCCTGGTTATCCATACCGCCGGCTGGCCATTGAGCGCCGATACCTATGGCGGCTCTTTCCTCTACCACCTCGACAACAACCAGGTTGCGGTCGGCTATGTGGTCGGCCTTGCATACGACAATCCTTATCTGTCACCTTACGAGGAATTCCAGCGCTACAAAACGCATCCGGAAATCCGCAAGTTCTTCGAGGGTGGCAAGCGCGTCTCCTACGGTGCGCGGGCTATAACGGCTGGCGGCCTTCAATCCCTGCCAAAGACGGTATTCCCCGGTGGTGCGCTGATCGGCTGCGATGCCGGCTTCCTGAATGCATCTCGTATCAAGGGCAGCCACGCAGCGATGAAGACCGGCATGCTGGCAGCAGAAGCCGCTTTCGATGCGCTGGCCGCGGGACGCAAGCATGATGAACTTGGCGCTTTCCCGGAGGCATTCGAGAACTCGTGGCTGCATCAAGAGCTGCACAAGGCGCGCAACTTCAAGCCGTGGATGGCAAAGGGTTTGTATCTCGGCACGCTGATGGTCGGTATCGACCAGGTGCTATTGCGCGGCAAGGCGCCGTGGACATTGCGGCACCGGCATGCGGACCACGAATGCCTGCGTCCCGCGTCCGAATTCCAGCCCATCGTTTATCCCAAGCCGGATGGCAAGCTAAGCTTCGACCGCCTGTCGTCGGTATTCATTTCAAACACCAACCATGGCGAAGACCAACCGGTACACCTGGTACTGAAGGACCCCGCGATGCCGGTAAAGCTCAACCTGGCCAGGTATGCGGGACCGGAAGCTCGTTTCTGCCCGGCGGGTGTGTATGAATTCGTGAAAGAGGAGAGTGGCAGCGAGCACTTGCAGATCAACGCGCAGAACTGCGTGCATTGCAAGACCTGTGACATCAAAGATCCAACGCAGAACATCACATGGGTCACGCCGGAAGGTGGCGGCGGCCCGAATTATCCGAACATGTAACCCAGAACAATCCAGACCAACTTCAGCCATGCAAATTCAAAAAATTGGAATCATCGGTGCCGGACAAATGGGAGCCGGCATTGCGCAAGTCTGCGCCGCAGCCGGACTTGGGGTAATCGTGCGCGACATCAATGAAGCCGCGCTGCAAAAAGGACTGTCTGCGATCAACTCCGGTCTTGACCGAGCCATCAAGAGCGGCAGAGCTACAGAAGGAGACAAGCAGGCAACCCTGTCGCGGATTGAGACGACTACGGACATGTCCAGGTTCACCGAAGCAGATTTTTTCATCGAGGCCGCTACCGAGAATGTTGAATTGAAATTGCGCATCATGAAGGAACTGGAAGGTGTCGCAAGGCCGGGCAGTTTCATCGCCACCAATACGTCCTCAGTATCCGTGACCAAACTCGCGGCAGTGCTGGCGCAACCCGAACGCTTGGTAGGTATGCATTTCTTCAATCCCGTGCCAGTCATGTCGTTGGTCGAAATCATTCGTGGCATGCATACCAGCGATACGACATTCGAAACGACCCGCCAGCTTGCGGAGAAAATTGGCAAGACGCCAATCGCTGTCAAGAACGCCCCAGGCTTCGTGGTGAATCGCATTCTGATACCGATGATTAACGAGGCGGTCTTCACGCTGCAAGAGGGCTTGGCAACAGCGGCGGAAATCGATGCGGGCATGAAGCTCGGCGCCAATCATCCGATCGGGCCGCTTGCGTTAGCTGACCTGATCGGCCTTGATACCTGTCTGGCGGTAATGGAGGTGTTCTACCGGGATTTCAATGATCCGAAGTACCGCCCGGCGTCCCTGCTAAGAGAAATGGTTGATGCCGGACTGCTGGGGCGGAAGACGGGCCGAGGTTTTCATCTTTATCGATAACCGCTCATTGTATGGATGGGGACAAGCGCAATTGGCTGTGAGTATGTCGCTCCTAGGCTGAAAGTGGACCAAACGGTCATGCAAATAGCTAACTTCTGTGTGTATTTCAGCTCTTTGCATGTCGATATTCTGGGGACACTTTTTCGCACATCTTGTTGTTAATATCATATTTGTTTTTACAGTATTGGTCGTTCTACGTATTGCACAATACTGACGTTGTAACGGCAGGGTTCGACGGTGCGTGCGCCGTTGCGCCGTTATCTCAATCGGCTGTTCGATTTCCTGTTCCTGAGGGTGCGCAAGTTGAACGGCAACGCCGGCAGGGCGGATGCAGTCTGGATCCAGCGCAAGTTTGAAACTGCCAAAACTCAATGAAGCCTTGGCGCAACGGGTCGAGGGTGACTTGACCCAAGTCAATAAAATTCGGGCGCGCTGCCATAAAAAAGCGATCAAGGATGTTTTTTATTGACCTTTTACTGACCTTCATCGAAGATACGGGCGTTCACGAACCGGAAACGATGCAGAGATGAAAAGTTCCACTGTGCTGCGGCCAACCAAAACGGCAGCAAAATCGGCGAAATCCAGAAGCGATACCTGGCAGGCCGAGAAAAGCCAGATGACGCGCAATGCGATCCTGGAAGCGACTGTGCAATGCCTGGTCGAGATCGGCTATGCGCAGACCACGACAGAACGAATCGCCAGCCAGGCAGGTGTCTCGCGCGGCGCCATGACCCATCACTTCAAGTCCCGCGCGGAGGTGTTCAACGCGGCAGCGAAATACATCACCGAAAAGCGTGCAGAAGAATACGAGCGCCTGATCGGCGGTATCGACGTGCCTGCCGGCACGTTGCCAACCCTGAAGCACATGCGGGAAACGATGGTGGTGTGCCACCGGTACTATGCCGCCCCGACTTTTATTGCGCTGCACGAATTGCTGCGCGGCGCGCGCACCGACAAGGCGCTCAAGCGTGCGATGGCTGCACTGGAAAAGTCGCTGGACCAGAAAATTTCCAATGCCATGCTCAAACGCTTCCCTTATCTTGCCGAGATTGAAGACACGCGCGAGATGCTGATGGACCTCATCATGTCTACCATGCAGGGCGTTGCGGTGGACATGGCGCCGCACCTGAAGAAAGGCAAGCGGCTGGATCGCCTGCTCGACCTGCTGGCATCCATTGCCATGCGTGAATTCAACGACGCCTATGAAGCCGCAAGGTCAGGCAAGGGCAGGGTGCGGGCAGCGGCCTGAAATAGGTTTCTCCGTTTTTCAACCCTGCCGGTTCCTTGTCCAAGGAACAAACAAAATAGCCTGTTTGCAAAGAATCCGAAGCGCCAGCTTGGCTTTCATGGCGGGAAAACACCACTTCGCCGCTAGCTTCCCCGCTCGCTTCGTCACTGTTTTCCCGTTGCACATTTCCTCATTGCTCCCGCGCTCAGAATTTTGTTGCGCCATCAATTCGCCTGTGGCATAGTCCCCTTAAAATTAACGCGCGCTGCAGTATTTAAGAGTGACGGCAGGATTTGGGATTCCTGCCGCCGCGCCATAACAGACAGGAGACGACCATGCCTGTACCGGCCGCAAAGGTGTAGCGCCTGTGCGCCGTTCTCCTCCCCATCCACTTGCCAGGAATCCTACCGCCATGAACTTGCCTCATCCGTCTTTCGCAACGCTGGGCCCCATCATGCAACTCGCTTTCGTGCCGCAGGATTTCGATGCCGCCCTGCGCTATTGGACCGAACATGTCGGGGCCGGCCCGTTTTTCATGCTCGACCACGTAAAGGTGGAGGGTGCCAAGTACAAGGGAGCACCGACCGACATTGATTTTTCGATGGCCCTGGGTTACTGGGGGGACATGCAGATCGAACTGATCCGGCAGCACAACGACGCACCGTCGATCTACAAGGCCTGGAGCGATGCCGGCAAGGAAGGCATCCACCATGTCTGCATCGTGGTCGATGACTTGCAGCAGGCGCGGGCGGTATCGGATCGTGCCGGCGCGACAATCGTGCAGGAAGGAAACGTGCCGGGAGGCGGGGTGATCTACGTGGACCCGGGCAAGCAAGCCGGAATGCTGATCGAACTGGTCAAGCTGCCGCAGGAAGTTCTGCGGGGATTCGCCTGGATGCGCGAACAGGCGAAAGGATGGGATGGACGCGACCCGATCCGCCGTCTGGGATAAGCACAGGGCGGCCGTGGAGTCATACGAATCATTGGAGCGCAATCATGATGAATGAAAGAGACATGCTGGCCGACGTGGTCAAGCGCGTGCTGAAGCATATCGATGCCGGCACTACCGATAGCGCGGAAGAGCCGTATCGCCATCCCACCTGGACCTATACCGACCCGGAGCTGTTCGAGAAGGAAAAGCAGAAGATATTCAAGGAAAGTCCGCAACTTGTCTGCTTCAGCTGCGACATGCCCAACCCCGGTTCCTTCTACACTTTCGACGATCTCGGCGTGCCGGTGCTGCTGGTGCGTGACAACGACGGCAAGGTCAATGCCTTCCTCAATGCTTGCTCGCACCGCGGCGCACGCCTGAAAGAAGGCTGCGGCAAGACGAATTCACTCAGCTGCCCGTACCATGCCTGGGGCTTCGACCTGAAGGGCAAGCTGCGCACGATCTACAAGGAAGAAACCTTCGGCTGCGTCAACAAGTCCTTCTATGACCTGATGAGGCTGCCCGTCGAAGAGAAATACGGCCTGGTCTATGTCGGCCTCGACCCGGACATGAAGTTCACCATCGACGGGCATCTTGGTGACCTTGCACCTTATTTCGAAGTATGGAACCTGGGGCAAATGAATTTCGTGAACCAGCACGAATGGCACATGCAGACCAACTGGAAGCTGGCGCTCGATACCTTTTGCGAAGGCTACCACTTCGGGCCACTGCACAAGGAAAGCGTGGGCGACTACACGATGGGCAATCTGTCGCTGTACGATCGCTTCGGCCCGGAAAAGCGGCATCACCGGATGACCTTCGCCAATGTCACCATC
>DASVLM010000587.1:0-2044 GCA_036384875.1 Noviherbaspirillum sp. | reverse complement strand
CCTATGTGACGCTGGGCGACCTGCACAAGGCGCCGGCCATTCTCGCCATCGTCGGTTTCTTCCTCATCGTCGCGCTCGACCGCCTGCGCGTGAAGGGTGCGATCCTGATCGGCATCATCGCGGTGACGGTGCTGTCCTTCTTCTTCGGCGGCAACCAGTTCCACGGCATCGTTTCCGCGCCGCCGTCGATCGCGCCAACCTTCTTCAAGCTCGATGTGAAGGCTGCGTTGTCCGTCGGCATCCTGAACGTGGTGCTGGTGTTCTTCCTGGTTGAACTGTTCGACGCTACCGGCACGCTGATGGGCGTGGCGAATCGTGCCGGCTTGCTGAAAGCGGGCAAGATGGATCGCCTGAACCGCGCGCTGCTGGCCGACAGCACGGCCATCGTCGCCGGCTCCTTCCTCGGCACCTCGTCCACTACTGCTTACATCGAAAGCGCTGCCGGCGTGCAGGCAGGCGGCCGTACCGGTCTCACCGCGCTGTCGGTCGCAGTGCTGTTCCTCGCCTGCCTGTTCATTGCTCCGCTGGCCGGCGCGGTACCGGCGTATGCAACCGCACCCGCACTGCTCTATGTGTCCTGCCTGATGCTGCGCGAACTGGTCGACCTGCAATGGGACGATTCCACCGAAAGCGTACCGGCCGTCATCACCGCGCTGATGATGCCCTTCACCTACTCCATCGCCAATGGCGTGGCCTTCGGTTTCATTTCGTATGCCGGCCTGAAGCTTTTTACCGGCAAGGCGAAGGAAGTGCCGGTGATCGTGTGGATCATCGCGGCGATCTTCGTGTTCCGCTACGTGTACCTGGGCGCGGATTGAAACGAACCTGACTTGACTTGCGAAGGGCCTGCAACTGCAGGCCCTTCTTCTTTTGGGCAACGCAATGCCACCCACACACCCGCTTGACACAGCCCTTGCCAGCACCTATATTTAACCCATAAGTTAATTAACCTCCAGGCTTAACAAGATGCAGGATCACCTCAGCCAAACCTTCTCCGCCCTCGCCGACCCTACCCGCAGGGCGATGCTGGCGCAGCTATCCAAAGGCGAGGCCAGCGTGTCGGAACTGGCGCAGCCGTTCCTCGACAACATGAGCCTGCCCGCCGTCACCAAGCAC
Organism: Noviherbaspirillum sp.; assembly: GCA_036384875.1. GTDB lineage: Bacteria > Pseudomonadota > Gammaproteobacteria > Burkholderiales > Burkholderiaceae_D > Noviherbaspirillum. The sequence goes on along the minus strand of DASVLM010000587.1, from coordinate 928 downwards.
ATCAAGGTGCTGGAAAAGGCCGGCCTCATCACCAAGAGCCGGCAGGCGCAGTACCGTCCCTGCAAGCTCAACGGCGAAGCGCTCAAGGACGCTGCCGACTGGATGGAGCAATACCGGGTGTTCTGGGAAGAGAGTTTCGACCGTCTCGACGCCTACCTCAAAACCGTCACTGCAAAGAAAAACACGAAAGGAAAGAAACATGGCAAGTAGCAAGTCGAAGGAGATCAGGATCACGCGCCTCTATGACGCGCCCGTCGAAGCAGTATGGGACGCATGGACCGACCCGGAGCAGACCGCGCAATGGTGGGGCCCGCGCGGCTTCACAATCACCAACCACAGCAAGGACTTGCGTCCGGGCGGACACTGGCACTACACCATGCACGGCCCCGACGGCACCGACTATCCGAACCACACGGTCTACCTTGAGGTCGAGAAACACGCGAAGCTGGTCTACGATCATGGCGGCTACGAAGACCGTCCTCCGCTATTCCGCGTCACCGTGCTGTTCTCGGAAGTCGACGGCAAGACCAAGATGGACATGACGATGGGACTGCCGACGCCGGAAGCCGCCGAGGAAACCCGCAAGTTCATCAAAAAGGCCGGCGGCGACGGCACCTGGGACAGGCTGGCGGAATACCTCGATAAAGAGGTGCGCGGCAAGGAGCGCTTCGTCATCAATCGCAGCTTCGATGCGCCACTGGAGACCGTGTTCGACATGTGGACCAAGCCCGAGCACGTTGCGCGCTGGATGCCGCCGACGGGATTCGACATGCAGTACCTGCGCGCCGACATCCGCCCCGGCGGCACCAGCTTCTACAAGATGACCAACAACAAGGATGTGACGATGTACGGCCGCGCGGAATACGTCGAGATCCGGCATCCCGATCGCCTGGTCTACATCCAGCAGTTCTGCGACGACAAGGAAGGC
>DASVLM010000586.1:0-2123 GCA_036384875.1 Noviherbaspirillum sp. | reverse complement strand
CACTTCGCCCGCCACCACCGCAAAACTGCGGCCGCTTTCACCGGCTCTGGCGGCTTCCACGGCTGCATTGAGCGCGAGTATGGTCGTTCGAAACGCGATCTCGTCAATGACGGACGCGATTTCCGAAACCTGTTTCGATTGCTGGGCCAGCTCCGACGTAAGGTTGACCACCTTTTTCACTTCGCTTGCTGCGGTGGATGCCGCTGCGGAAGCGGTTCGCGCCGCCGTGGTTACCTCGCCGGCTCTGGCGGTATTCTGGCGCGATGTTTCCGCCATCTGTGACAGGCTTGCCGTGGTTTCCTCCACCGCGCCTGCCTGTTCTTCATTGCGCTGCGATAAGCCGGCGTTTCTTGAAGCTTGTTCCTTGGATGAGATCTGGATTGCGGCGATGGCCGTTTTTGCATCCAGCAGAACCCCGACTACCTTGGCATTCATCTGATTGAGCATGCGTCCGAGCTGTTTTGTCGCTACGTCCCCTTGCTCCGGAAATTGCGCCTGCACTTTGCCGGTGGCCACTTCCAACGCCATTTCGTTCAATATCCTCAAGGGACGCAATACCTGCGCGGACAGGTAGAATGCGGCGCCGACGGCGATGCCCGCGCTGCAACCAAAAAGCGTCCATACGGCATAAGCTGTCCCGTCATTGCCAAGGAATTTTCCCAGGCTCGTGGCGCAAATGGCGTCAAGAAGAGCAATCGACACCAGGGTAAGCATGACCGCCCAAAGCCGGATATGAACCGGCCATCGCAACAGGCGGCCGGCCAAGCCCAGGATTCCCTTCGGGATCACTTCCCCATAGCGTAAGTCGAAGCCGCCGTCTTCTCCATGCCGGATTTTTCTGTACAACTCGCCGGCCGCATTGACTTGCTCCAGTGTCGCCTTGGTTTTGACGGACATGTAGCCGATCTTGCGGCCGGATTCGAATACCGGCGTAATGTGCGCCAAGGCCCAATAGAATCCGCCGTCCTTTCTCCGGTTCTTGAGGACACCGCTCCATGGCTGGTCTTGTTTCAGCGTCTTCCACATATCGGCAAATACCTTTGCCGGCATATCCGGATGGCGGACAATGCTTTGCGCTTCGCCCATGATCTCTTCGCGCGCAAAGCCGCTGCTGCGAATGAATGCGTCGTTGGCGTAAGTGATATTACCGTTGTTGTCGGTGCGGGTGATGATGACTTCCCCATCAGCCAGGACATATTCTTCGTTTGATACGGGAGGATTGTTACGCATGCCGGCTCCTACGTTGCTTGGTAGTCAATCATCCCTGTGCGAAAAGAATGATCGATTTCATTCGCGGATTTTTTTGCTTCGCGTCAGGGGAGACTATGAACGCGCTTGCGGCATTTTGAATTGACGTACATCAATTTTTGTGGCGGATGCTCGGCGGGTTATGTGCCGGTGTGAATGGCATATCTGGCAATCCAGAGCCGGCGTCAGCAGAACATTGTGCCGGCGTGACACCGAGACCGGGCTGGATCGAATTGAAGATAGCACCGCACGGCCGTTTGGGGATTCGTTGCGCCGACCTGTCAAGTTTGACAGGTATCTCCTGCAGGACGAGGGGTTGTATAAAATGCTTTCAGTTCAAATTTAATTCGAAGGATTCCTTATGGCCTTTCCTACCGCCGTCAATAACCAGATCACCGATTCCGTCCAAGTGAACGGCGCCCAAGCTTCCAACGGAGCTCTCGACAACCTTTATCAAGCCGTTGCGCAAGCGCTGGCCAATGCTGCGCACAATGCCGTCACGGCCCAGCAGCAGGGGGCCGTCACGGCTCAAGCCGCGACGACCATGATCGTGTCACGATTGCTCTCGGCGGACAACCCGGCCGGCGCCCCTGAAGCCAAGCCGCAAGCCGCGCCCGAAACCGCGGCCTTGACCGACATTACGGCGCGCGCCATCGCGCAAGCCGTCGAAGAGGCAAACGCGCTGACGGAGGAAGGGGCTGGCGATTGGGCCCGTGCGGTGCGGGAAGTGATGGGGGCCGCGGCGGCATCCCTGCGGGAATTGCAGGCAGTGGCGCAGCAGGGCAATCTGGCCGTCGTCAAGCAGGCGGCCATCGCTATGGCGCTCGAGCGCATGATCCAGGCGCCGGAGCAGTTGGAGCAATATCAGAAGGTGA
>DASVLM010000585.1:0-2218 GCA_036384875.1 Noviherbaspirillum sp. | reverse complement strand
ATTCCCGGTGCATTGGCCGGTGTGCTGTTCCCGCGGTTTGCCGGCGGCCCCGGTGCAGACGGCGAGCGTGTGCTCGCAGCGCTGTACCGGCGCGGCATACGCGTGGTGTCGGCGCTGATGCTGCCGCTTTGCGCGCTGGCCGCGGCCGTCGCTTACGATGGACTCCGGCTGTGGCTGGGCGACTCGTTTGCCGCTAACGGCCATCGCATCAACGAGATTGTCGCGATGGGCGTCTTTGCCAATGCAATATCCCATTTGCCGCATGCATGGTTGCAAGCAACCGGGCGTGCCGACCTGGCCGCGAAGGCGCAGCTGACCGAGTTGCCGATCTACGCGACAGGCATGTTGGTTGCGGTGCTGTACTGGGGCATCGTCGGTGCAGCTGCGGTGTGGACTTTACGGGTCGTGGCAGACTGCGTCTTGCTGCTTTGGCTGGCACGCCGCGAGAGCGCCCAACCGGTGTTTGGCGTCCTGATGGCAGGCATCGGCCTGATCGCCCTGACAGGCGCCTTGTCCGGCTTTGTAACGAGTCTGCAATGGCGCGCCGCTTCTCTGCTGGTATGCGTCGCGGTAGCCGGTGCCTGGGCGTGGCGCGGCTTGCTCGACGAAGAGGACCGTAAGGATTTGTTAAGGATGCGGCATGGCAAGCGGATCTGATTTACCGTGTGCGTTGGCAAAGACGCAATTCATGGAGAATAAATCAGGAATTTGGTGATAAACATGTTGCAATAATTTAGACTGTCGGCTTGTCGCGCGGCACGCAATTGCTGCGCATTCCGGAATGCGTACAACGGCATTCCGCGCTTCAAAGGGCGCGCATACTACAACAACCATGTCGTCTTTTCTGATCAGTTTCATTGCCTCCGCCCTGTTGACCCTGTTCATCATCAAGCGTGCCCATTTGCATGAGGCCGCGCTCGACAACGACCTCACCGGCGTGCAGAAGGTGCACGCGGAAGCAGTGCCGCGCATCGGCGGTGCAGGCATCTTCATTTCGGTGGTGCTGACGGGCGTCCTGGCGATGGCGCGCACACCGCTGATCGGCCAGGGCATCCTGCTGCTGCTGCTGTGCTCATCGATCGCTTTTCTCGGCGGCATCGTCGAAGACTTCACCAAAAAGGTTAGTCCCTTGCGCCGGCTCATGCTGACCATGGCGGCTGCCGCGCTCGGCTTCTTCCTGCTCGATGCGCGTGTCGAAAGGCTGGACTGGATCGGCTCCGCCTGGGTGCTGACGCCGCTCTGGATCGCTTTGCCGCTCACGGTAGTTGCCGTCGCCGGCATCGCGAACGCCGTCAACATCATCGACGGCTTCAATGGCCTCGCCACTGTCGTAACTATCTGCATGCTGCTGTCGCTGGGTTACGTGGCGTGGCAGGTCGATGACACCTTCATCCTGGTTGCCGCATTGATCGTGGCCGGCGCGGCGGCCGGCTTCCTCGTATGGAACTATCCCGCCGGCATGATCTTCCTCGGTGACGGCGGCGCCTATTTCCTCGGCTTCATGCTGGGCGAGCTGGTGATCATGCTGGTGATGCGCAATCCGGAAGTGTCCACCTGGTATGCATTGCTGCTGTTGATCTATCCGGTGTTCGAAACGCTGTTCTCGGTCTATCGCCGCTTCTTTGTGCGCGGCAAGTCGCCCGGTACGCCGGACGGCATCCACTTGCACAGCCTCATCTTCCGTCGCATTGTGGTGTGGGCGGTGGGCCGGCGCGATGCGCGAGCGCTGTTGTTGCGCAACGCGATGACCTCGCCCTACCTCTGGCTGTTTTCGCTGATGGCCGTCGTGCCGGCGACCCTGTTCTGGGACCACACCTGGGTGCTGATGGTATTCTGCGGGCTGTTTGTGACAACGTACGTCTGGCTCTACATGCGCATCGTGCGCTTCAGGGCGCCGCGCTGGATGATTCTCGGAAAGAGGAAATAATCCGCGCCACGCTCTTCATCTCGCCCGACCGGTCACGCTGTTCCGTAACGCTTTTTCTCTTCTCATAATTCATCATGTCGTCTCTTTCCCAAACCATCTTCAAGGCCTACGACATTCGCGGCATCATCGGCAAGACACTCGATGCCGAGGTCGCCAGGCAGATCGGCCAGGCCTTCGGCAGCGCTGCCCGCGCCAAGGGCGAAACCACCGTCATCATCGGCCGCGACGGCCGCCTCTCCGGACCCGAGCTGTCGGCTGCATTGGCCGCCGGCCTGCAATCGACCGGCGTCG
>DASVLM010000584.1:0-12464 GCA_036384875.1 Noviherbaspirillum sp. | reverse complement strand
CGAGCATTCCGAACTTCATGATCATGAGCAGCGCGAGCGCCGCCAGCACGCAAGACGCAATAGTGATTAAATCGATGTTGTGCTTTTCCTGCATGGCATTTTCCGCTTGATGTTTTGCTTGGTGTTTCTGTTTCGCCGGCGCTGCAATTGTGAGCAAGACGCCGGCGCAATGCAAATCAATTATCTTTTGAGGACATGAATCGATGAGTCACCTGTTTTCTCCCATCTCGTTCGGTCCGCTGGAACTGACGAATCGCATCGTGATCGCGCCGATGTGCCAGTATTCCGCCGACAATGGCTCGGCCACCGACTGGCACATGATGCACCTCGGTCACCTCGCGCTGTCCGGTGCGGGCCTGTTGATCATCGAGGCAACGGCGGTCGAAGCGGCCGGGCGCATCTCGCCCGGCGACCTCGGCCTGTGGTCCGACGAGAATGAAGCGGCGCTCTCCAAAGTGTTGCAGGCGATCCGCCGCCATTCGCCGATGCCGGTCGCGATCCAGCTCGCGCATGCCGGCCGCAAGGCATCGACGCATGTGCCGTGGGAAGGCGGGCATTCCATTCCGTCGACGCAAAAGGATGGCTGGCGCACCTTCGCGCCTTCCGCGATTCCGTTCGCGGAACAGGATGAAACGCCGATCGCGCTCGACGACGCCGGCCTGCAGCGCGTCCGCGATGCCTTCGCCGCTGCGGCACGCCGCGCCGCGCGCATCGGGCTCGACGCCATCGAAGTGCATTCCGCGCACGGCTACCTGCTGCACCAGTTTCTGTCGCCGCTCTCGAATCATCGCGAAGACGCCTACGGCGGTTCGCTGGAAAACCGCATGCGCTTTCCGCTGGAGATCTTCGACATCGTGCGCGCCAACTTCCCGGCCGACAAGGCGGTAGGCGTGCGCGTTTCCGCGACCGACTGGGTGGACGGCGGCTGGGACGTGGAGCAAACCGCAGTCTATGCGCAGGAGTTGAAGAAGCGCGGCTGTGCCTGGATCGACGTCTCCAGCGGCGGACTGTCGGTGCAACAAAAGATTGCGCTCGCCCCGGGCTACCAGGTGCCGTTCGCGGCGCGCATCAAGGAAGCGGCCGGCATGCCGACCATGGCGGTGGGCTTGATTACCGAAGCGGAACAGGCGGAAGAGATCGTCGCTTCCGGCAAGGCCGACATGGTGGCGCTGGCACGCGGCATCCTCTACGACCCGCGCTGGCCGTGGCATGCGGCGGCGAAGCTTCATGCGCAAGTGGACGCGCCGCCGCAATACTGGCGTTCGCAGCCGCGCGAGTTGAAGGAATTGTTCCGGACTAACACGATGGTGCGCTGACTCGGCCACTTATTAACTACGACTTGATCGCGGCGACCTACTCGCCGCGCACCAGCCTCAATTTCGTGATCTCGGAGGGCGCGCCGAAACGCTTCGGCGGCCCCCAGTAACCGGTGCCGCGGCTGATGTAGATCCACAACTGTTTCAGCCGCTTCAGTCCCGCGACGTAGGGCTGCTGCATCGGCACGAACAAATTCCACGGGAAGAACTGGCCGCCGTGCGTGTGGCCCGACAGTTGCAAATCGAAGCCGGCGTCGGCCGCTTGCTGCGCGGTGCGCGGCTGGTGCGCGAGCAGGATCTTCACGCCGACGTTCGACGGCGCACCCGCCGCGGCGCGATGCGGATCGCTCTTGTGCGCCGGATCGAAATGATGCGCGGTGTAATCCGTCACGCCCGCCATCAACACCTTTTCTCCTTCATGGTTCAGCACCACGTGCTCGTTCAGCAGCACATGCAGGCCGAGCCGTTCGACTTCCACGATCCATTCATGCGCGTTCGAATAGTACTCGTGGTTGCCGGTGACGAAGAAGGCGCCGTGGCGCGATTGCAGCTTTGCCAGCGGCGCGGTGTGTTCGGCGAGATGATGCACGCGGCCATCGACCAGGTCGCCGGTCACCGCCACCGCGTCGGCCTGCAATGCATTGACGCGCTCGACGATGGCTTCAAGGTAATCGCGCTTGATGGTCGGGCCGACGTGGATGTCGCTGATCTGCGCGATGGTGAAGCCGTGCAACGCTTCCGGCAAACCGTCTATCGGCACATCGACATGCACCACGCGCGCGACGCGGCGTGCATTGATGAAGCCGACCAGCGTGACGGCCGCAGCAATCAGCGGCACGGCGAGCGCCGAATCGGCGACCAGTTGGCCGCTGTGGAAACCGAAGATGGCCGCCACCAGCAGCAACACGTCGCGCAACAGCGTCAGCACGAACAGCGAGGAAAACATGCCGAGCGCAATCAGCCCGGCCCACGCGGCGCGTTCGGCGCCTGCGCTGTGTCCGTCGGAACGACGCGACAGCAGGCCGATTGGAATCAGTACCAGTGAAGCCATCAGCCAGAGTGCGCAGGCGAATTGCACGCCGACACCAACCGGCATGTCGGGAATCACGCGCCAGCCGATATAGGCATGCAGGGCGGCGAGAAGGGCGAGTACGACAAGAATGCGTGTACGCATGGTTCAGCCCGGAAACGCGGCATGGCCGCAGTAGGCAATATGTGGCGCCGGCATGACGGATTTCAATGGCGCATCCCTGTTTTCGGTGCAGGAAACGGGATTTATTTTCCGCGCAGATTCACCATCACCACGCCGGCCAGCACCAGCAGCGCGCCGACGCCAAAACGCAGGTCCACCGGATCGCCGAGCAGCAGCACGCCGAAGCCGACGCCGAACATCGGCGTGAGGAAGGAGAACACCGCGACACGCGAGGCAAGATAGCGCCGCAGCATCCAGAACCAGGCGAGATAGCTTGCAAACGCGACGATCACCGACTGGAAGAACAGGCTGCCCCAGACGGCGGGTGTCATCACCACGCGTTCGATATCGCCGCGCCACAAGGCGATTGCGCTCATGATCACGCCGCTGCTGGCAAGCTGGTACAGCAGCGTGGTGGCCGGCGGCGCTTCCGACAATGCAGAGCAGCGGATCAGCACGGTGGTCGCGGCCCAGAACAGGCCGCCGAGCACGCCAAGCGCGTCGCCCAGCAGCATGTCGTGCAATGCCTTGCCGCCACCGAAGAAACCGTTGGAAAACGCCACCGCCACGCCTGCGAATGCGGCAAGCACACCGAGCCACTGACGGAATGCCAGCCGCTCCGCCGGCAGGAAAAGATGCAGGCCGAGCACGGTGAAGATGGGCGCGGTGTAGAGGAAGACCGACATGTGCGAGGCGGTGGTGTATTGCAACCCGATGGCCGCGAACAGGAATTCGACGGCGAACAAGACACCGGCTCCGAGCCCCGGCAAAAGCGTGCCGTCGCTGGCCGACAGCTTCGCGCCGCGCAGGCGGATCAAGGCAAACACCAGCACGGCGGCCACCAGCGAACGCAGGCCGAGTTGCAGGACGGGATTCATGCCGGGCGCAGCCAGTTTCACCGACACCTGTTGCAGTCCCCACAACACGCACAGCACGACCAGCAGGCCCATGGCAAAGGCGTCGAGCGGCTTGCGATTCATTGTCTGATGCTTTCGGAAAATTTTCGGCAGCTCATTCTATCGATTCATCTCCAATCCTGCCGAAGCCTCCTGAACCACTTGCCGCAATGCGCATCCAAGCTTGTCGGAAATATATTTTTCACGGAGAAAACAGCCATGATGGATGACAACAAGGACGCAGTGGATTTGCTGGTCTCGCAGCATCGCAATCTCGAAGAATTGCTCGCCAGGTTCTTCGACGACGACAACGTCGCCGTGCGGCGCGCGCTGTTCGCGCAGGTAGCCGACGAACTGACGGTGCATATCGAATCGGAAGAGCGCGTGTTCTATCCGGCGGTGAAGGCGGCGCGCACGGAAGACATCCTGCTCGAATCGCTGGAAGAGCATCTCTCGCTCAAGCGCCTGCTGGCCGATCTGCTGGAACTCGATCCGGAAGAACAAACCTTCGCGCCGAAATTCAAGGTGTTGATGGAACAGGCCGAGCATCATCATCGGGAAGAGGAAGAGAACCTGTTCCCGAAAGTGCGCAAGCTCATTGACAGCGCCCAGCGCGAGGAACTGGGGCAGCAGATGCTCGCGCTGCAGGTAGACATGACCTGGCGCGGCGAACCGCGCGACATCGTTCCCGGCGAGACGTGGCAAGCTGCTCCCTTGCGCTAAGGACGACAAACAGGAGAACGGACATGAAAGCAGCAGCAACGAGCGCACTGGCGGCAGCCTTGCTGCTGCCGCTGCTGGCGACGGCGCAAACGATGAAGGCGCCATCCGACCCGGGCATGGCGAAACCGCCGGCGGATGCCGGTGCCGTGGTGAAGCCGCCGCCCGTCAATGACAAGTCGGTGGCGACGCCGCCGAAGAACGTCGATCCGGAAATCGATGCAGCGACACGCGATATCGATCGCGCGACGAAGAAAAAGTCCGAAAACAGGAAGAAGCACGGCACCGCGCGCAAGAGCGGCGCACGAGAAAAAGCACCAGGAGAGTCGTCGAGGGACATGCCGGGAGAAGTGCCGAGAGAAACGCCCGCAGCAAAGCCCTAGCCGCCGCAAATGAAGCGGCGCTCCTGCTGCTGGTGCAACGGGTGCCGCGCTGCAGTTACGCAGCGACCAGCACGCTGCACTTCACCTTTTCGACCAGCACGGCATCCATCGAACCGCGCCACCAGCGCATCGCAAAGCTCTTGTGGCGCGAGTGGCCGACGATGACCAGCTCGATGCCCAGCTTCTCGACCAGTTCCGCGATCACGTTGGCCGGCTCGCCGATTTCGAGGTGCGGCACGACGGTGAGCCCGGCATCGGCCAGCATCGCCTTGCCGGAATCGAGCACCTGCTGCATCGCATGCTGTTCGGCCTGTTCTTCCTCGACAGTGGGAACGGCGGCAGCGAACTCGGCTGCGATCACGATGGGCATGGGAGTAACGACGGCGAGCAGGTGAATCTCCGCTGCCGTGCCCGGGCCGAGCTTGATGCATTCCTGCAGCGCGACCTTGCTTTCCGGCGTGCCATTGTATGCAACGAGGATCTTGCGGTACATGCATCCCTCCTTGTGAAGACGGCTCAATCAACCTGAGGGGAATCATACCGCCGGAAATTGGCGGACGGTCATTTTTTCGCAAATGGGAGAGCAATACCAGGCTGAATACCCGGCTGGCATTCCGGCCCTCGCTGCAGTGCGGCAAGGCGCTGTACCGCATGGTTCATCCAGGGCGACGATGCAAAGTTTTGTAGCCTGCCAGCGCCGAGTTGCGGATAATGGCCAAAAAAGAGCGAAGGATTCTGGGAGGACTGATGCTGAAAGTCGTTGTCATGGACAACACCGCCATCTCGCGCGACCTGCTTTCATCCGTATTGATCGATGGCGGCTATGAAGTCGTCGGCGGCGCCAACACCACGCCGGCCTCGATTGCCGCGATGGCCAAGCTGCAGCCGCAGATCGTGTGCATCGACATCGGTACGGCGGACGAGGAAGGCTTCGGCAAGATCGACGCGCTGCACAAGGAATTGCCGAAGTCGCTACTGTTCATGGTCTCGGGCAAGTTCGCGGCAGAGACGGTGCAGACTGCGGTGCAGCGCGGCGTGCACGGCTTCATCGTCAAACCCTTCAAGTCGGCCACGGTGCTGACTTCCATCCGCAACACCATCATCAAGGTCGCACGCGCGCACAAGGAAAAGGCGGCGGAACCGAACGCCTGATACGGCGTTCAGGTCGAGACCATCTTGCCGGCCAGCGGCTCGTCGACGGGCAACTGGTCCGGACCGAGCGGCGCTTCAGTGCTTCCATCCGCCAGCCCGAGCAGCGACGGCGTCGCATCGAACAACTCCGCCACCCATTCGACGAAGGCACGCACCTTGGCCGACAGGTGGCGATTGTGCGGATACACCACATGCACCGGCAGCGGATCGACGCTCCAGTCGGCGAGCACGCGCTCCAGCTGGCCGGATGCGAGATAGGGCTGGGCGATGTAGGACACCAGCTGCGCCACGCCCATGCCGGACAGCGCCGCCGTCATGTAGGCGTTCGAATCGTTGACCGCGACCCGGCCCGGCACTTTCATCTGGATGCGCTGGCCGTCGCGCGCGAAATCCCAGTCGTAGATCTTGCCGGTCTTGGCGGAAAAATACTTGATGCACTGGTGCTGGTGCAGGTCGTCCGGATGCGTCGGCCTGCCGTGCAGCGCCAGATAAGAGGGCGTTGCCGCCGTCAGGAATTGCAGCACGCCGACCCGGCGCGCGATCAGTGTCGAGTCGGACAATTCGCCGCCGCGCACCGCGCAATCCACGCCTTCCTCGATCAGGTCCACCGGCCGGTCGCTGCAACCGAGTTCCAGGTCGATGCCGGGATAGCGGGCGAAGAAGCCGGACAGCGACGGGATCAGGAAATGGCGCGCGAATCCGGTCGAGACATCGACCCGCAAGCGCCCGGTCGGGCTGGCGCGGCTGGCCGACAGCGCTTCCTCGGCGTCGCGCACGTCGGCCAGGATGGCGAGGCAGCGCTCGTAATAGGCGGCGCCGTCGGCGGTGACGCTGATCTGGCGCGTGGTGCGGTTGAGCAGCTTGGTCGACAGCGCCGTTTCCAGGTTGCGCACCAGGGTCGAGACGGTCGCCTTGGGCATCTGCAGGTTTTCGGCGGCACGCGTGAAGCTGCCGGTGTCGACGACCTGCACGAACACTTCCATTGCCTGCAACTTGTCCATCGCTCTTCCTCCTGACACAACGTTGTCAGTAGCACATCGATACAGTACCGCCTTTGGTGCCTGACTCAGTATTGTTCAAATTCCTGAACAGTCAATTCGATTTGTTCCTATTTGTACAGATTGTAGAACAAGCTATAGTGCAACGCATGGAAATCAGGATCATCAGGAGCAGGCCATGAGCAACCGCGACGCATTGTTTGCCGTCACCGTACTGACGTTGGGGCTTTCCGGCATGGCCGGGGTGGCCGCGGCCCAGGCATCGATAGGCGGCAGCGCCGTGCAGGCGCAGGCCGAGGGCTTTGAGGTGCTGGCCAACCGCATGTTTGGCGGCAAGGTGTGCTCCGCGGCCGACGGGCAATAACGATGGCCGCGCAAGAGAAGGATTGCTTCGGCGACGGAACGGCCGGCCTGGTGTTCCGCGAGATGGTGGTGCAGGGCGCGCAGGACAAGCTGGCCGCACGGCTGTATGTGCCGAAGCAGCCGGCGATGGAATCCGGCCTGGTGGTTTTCTTTCCGGCAGGCGGCTTCGTGACGGATGAGCTGGCGGAAGGCCATGAGTTTTTCAGCGCGCTCGCCCTGCGCACCGGCTGGACGGTACTCGCCAGCGCTTACACGCTGGCGACGGCATCGCCCTTCCCGGCTGCCGCCGAGGACGCGCACGCGGTGCTGAGGTGGGCGGCGCGCAACAAGGCCAAGCTCGGCTGGGACGGTAAGCGGCTGGTGACGGCGGGCATCGAAGCCGGCGGCAACCTGGCGGCGGTGTCGGCATTGATGGCGCGCGACCGCGGCGGTCCGCCCTTGGCGGCGCAGCTCTTGATCATGCCGATGCTGGACCCCGGCCTGACGAGCTGCTCGATGCGCAAGCTGAGCCGCGATGCCGGCGTGGCGCGCGCCACCGACCAGTGCGCGGCGGCGTATCGCGATTACCTGCCGCGCGCGATCGATAGGGCGCATCCGTATGCGTCACCGCTGCAGTCGAGCCGCATGAAGGGTTTGCCGCAGGCGTTGATCCTGTCGGCAGACGACGATCCGCTGCGCGATGAAGCGGAGCAGTACGGCACGAAGCTGAATTCGGCCGGCATTACCGCGGTGGTCAAGCGCCTGCCGCACATTGAACTGGAAGAACCGAACGCGCGATGCAGTTGTGCGCGCAAGGAAAACGCACTGCAGGAAATCGCAGCGTTCCTGAAAGGGCTGGAAAGGGAAATGCCTTCCTGACCGCCCGGGCAACACGAGCGAAACGCAAACACTCTCTACAACACAAGCACGGCCGAGCCTCAAGCGACGGCCGGGGGATCATTTTTTCTTCGAAAACACAAAGGGCACAACATGAAGAACAGCACTCGCCTCACCGCCGCACTCTCCCTGGGCAGCCTCGCAGCACTCTTTCTTTCTTCCTGCGGCGAACCCGCTGCGCAGGAAGCGGGCAAGCAGGCTGGCGGCCCGCCCATCACCGCCGCGGCCGTCATCGAAAAATCCATTGTCGAGACCCAGGAATTCACCGGCCGCCTGGAAGCGGTCGAGCGCGTCGAGATCCGTCCGCGCGTGGCCGGCTTCATCTCCAAGGTGAACTTCAGGCCGGGCACGCTGGTGAAGAAGGGCCAGGTGCTGTTCGTGATCGATCCGCGTCCGTATGAAGCGGAAGCGCGCCGCACCGAAGCCGCCGCGCTGGCTGCACGCGCGAAAGCGGAACTGGCGCGCACCGAACTCGCGCGTGCCGAAAAGCTCGTTGCCGAGAAGGCGATCGCGCAGCGCGATGCTGACGAGAAGGCGGCCAACGCGAAGGAACTCGACGCCACCGCGCGCGCCGCGCAAGCCGCGTATGAAGCAGCCAAGCTCAACCTCGGCTTCACCGAAGTCACCTCGCCGATCGACGGCCGCGTCAGCAAGGCGGAAGTCACGCTCGGCAACCTGGTCGACGGCAATGCAGTGCTGACCTCAGTCGTCTCTGCCGACCCGATCTACGCCAGCTTCGATGGCGATGAAGACACCTACCTGCGAGTCGGCGCCTTGTCGCGCGCAGGCAAGCCGGTGGCGGTACGCATCGGCCTCGCCAACGAAGCCGGTTTCCCGCATGAAGGCAAGCTCGAATTCGTCGACAACCGCGTCGACCCCGCGACCGGCAGCGTACGCATGCGCGCCACCTTCAAGAATGCGGACAACGCACTCGCTCCCGGCCTGTTTGCCCGCGTGCAGCTTGCTGCAGGCAACGGCACGGGCGGCGAGACCAGGGCTGCGATGATCGCCGACCGCGCAGTCGGCACCGACCAGAACCGCAAGTTCGTGTTCGTCGTGAACAACGAGGGCAAGGCGGAATACCGGCCGGTGAAACTCGGCCCGGTCATCGACGGCTTGCGCGTGGTGCGCGACGGCGTGAAGCCCGGCGAGAAGATCGTCGTCAACGGCCTGCAGCGCGTGCGCCCCGGCGCGCCGATCACAGCGCAGGTGGTGCCGATGGATGCCGACCTGACGGTGCAGGGCAAGGCCGATGCGAAAGAAGGCAAGAAGAACGACGTGAAGGCGGAAGCGAAAGCGGATGCGCCGGCGAAGTCGTAACGTGCCGCAATGAGCCGAAATGAGCGATAAAGCAGCGTTCTTCAAGCACAACAAGCAACAAGAGAGAACAACATGAACTTCTCCCGATTCTTCATCGACAGGCCGATCTTCGCGGCCGTCCTGTCGATCATCATCTTCGTCGCCGGCGTGCTGGCGATTTTCAAGCTGCCGATTTCCGAATACCCGGAAGTCGTGCCGCCGTCGGTCGTGGTGCGCGCGCAGTATCCCGGCGCGAACCCGAAAGTGATCGGCGAAACCGTTGCCGCGCCGCTGGAAGAGCAGATCAACGGCGTCGAGAACATGCTCTACATGTCCTCGCAGGCAACCTCCGACGGCTCGCTGGCGTTGACGGTGACCTTCAAGATCGGCACCAACGTCGAGCAGGCTGAAACGCAAGTGCAGAACCGCGTGCAGCGCGCACTGCCGCGCCTGCCGGAGGAAGTGCGCCAGATCGGCGTGACCACCGCCAAGAGTTCGCCGAACCTGACGATGGTGGTGCACCTGTCCTCGCCCAACGGCCGCTATGACGACGTCTACCTGCGCAACTTTGCAGTGCTGAACATCAAGGACCAGCTCGCCCGCATTCCGGGCATGGGCGAAGTGCTGCTGTTCGGCGCAGGCGATTATGCGATGCGCATCTGGCTCGATCCGCAGAAAGTCGCGGCGCGCGGCATGACCGCGGGCGACGTGGTTGCCGCCATCCGCGAACAGAACGTGCAGGTGGCAGCCGGCACCATCGGCGAAGCGCCGTCGAAGAATGCCGAGTTCCAGCTCACCGTGAATACGCAGGGTCGCCTGCAGTCGGAAGAAGAGTTCGGCAACATCATTGTGCGTACCGGCAACGACGGCTCGATCACGCTGCTGAAGGATGTGGCGCGCATTGAACTCGGTTCCAACAGCTATGCGCTGCGTTCGCTGCTGAACAACAAGTCGGCGGCGGCGATTGCGATCTTCGAAGCGCCGGAATCGAACGCGCTGCAACTGTCATCCGACGTGCGCGCCAAGATGGAAGAGCTGAAGAAAGACTTCCCGGAAGGCGTGGATTACAGCGTGGTCTATGACCCGACGCAGTTCGTGCGCGAATCGATCAAGGCCGTGATCCATACCTTGCTCGAAGCGATCGCACTCGTGGTGCTGGTGGTAATCGTGTTCCTGCAAACCTGGCGCGCGTCCGTCATTCCGCTGGTGGCGGTGCCGGTCTCCATCATCGGTACCTTCGCGGTCCTGCTCGGCTTCGGCTTCTCCATCAACACGCTGTCGCTGTTCGGCCTGGTGCTGGCAATCGGCATCGTGGTCGACGATGCGATCGTGGTGGTGGAAAACGTCGAGCGCAACATCGAGAGCGGCCTGTCGCCTCGGGACGCGACGGTGCAGGCGATGAAGGAAGTGAGCGGCCCCATCATCGCGATCGCGCTGGTGCTGTGCGCGGTGTTCGTGCCGATTGCTTTCGTGTCGGGCTTGTCGGGCCAGTTCTATCGCCAGTTCGCGCTGACGATTGCAATCTCGACCGTGATCTCCGCCTTCAATTCGCTGACGCTGTCGCCGGCCTTGGCTGCGACCCTGCTCAAGCCGCACGGCGCGAAGAAGGATGCGCTGACGCGCTTGATGGACAAGCTGTTCGGCCGCTTCTTCGCCGGCTTCAACCGTGTGTTCCATCGCGGCTCGCACGGCTATGAAAGCGGCGTGCGCGGCGTGCTTCAGCGCAAGACGGTGGCGCTGGCGATTTACGCCGTGTTGTCGGTGGCTGCGGTGTTCGTGTTCAAGGCGGTGCCGAGCGGCTTCGTGCCGGCGCAGGACAAGCAGTATCTCGTCGGCTTCGCGCAATTGCCGGACGCTTCGTCGCTGGAACGCACCGAAGACGTGATCCGCCGCATGTCCGACATCGCCAAGAGCGTGCCCGGCGTGAAGGATTCCGTGGCCTTCCCTGGCTTGTCGATCAACGGCTTCACCAATGCGCCGAACGCGGGCATCGTGTTCTTCTCGCTCGACTCCTTCGATGAGCGCAAGTCGCCGCAGCTCTCCGGCATGGCGATCGCGCAGCAGATCAACCAGAAGCTGGGCGCGATCCAGGATGCGTTCATCATGGTGTTCCCGCCGCCACCGGTGAACGGCCTGGGGACCATCGGCGGTTTCAAGATGATGATCGAAGACCGCGGCAACGTCGGCTACGACGCGCTGTACAAGGCGGTGCAGGCGCTGCAGATGAAGGCCTGGCAGACGCCGCAGCTGGCAGGCGTGTTCTCCAGCTACCAGATCAACGTGCCGCAACTGTTCGCCGACATCGACCGCACCAAGGCCAAGCAGCTCGGCGTGCCGCTGCAGACGATCTACCAGACGCTGCAGATCAACCTCGGCTCGCTGTACGTGAACGACTTCAACCAGTTCGGCCGCACCTACCAGGTGCGCGTGCAGGCTGACGCGCCATTCCGTTCGCATGCGGAAGACATCGCGCAGCTGAAGGTGCGCAACAACAAGGGCGAAATGATTCCGCTGTCGTCGCTGATGCGCGTCAAAGACAGCTACGGCCCGGACCGCGTGCAGCGCTACAACGCCTACATCTCGGCCGACATCAACGGCGGCCCGGCCCCCGGCGTCTCCAGCGGGCAGGCGCAAGCCGCGATGGAAGCGCTGGCGAAACAAGTGCTGCCCAAGGGCGTGACCTATGAATGGACGGAGCTGACGTACCAGGAGATTTTGGCCGGCAACACCATGGTCATCGTGTTCCCGCTGTGCGTGCTGCTGGTGTTCCTGGTGCTCGCTGCGCAATACGAAAGCTGGACGCTTCCGCTGGCGGTCATCCTGATCGTACCGATGTCGATCCTGTGCGCGCTGCTCGGCGTGAAGCTCACGCATGGCGACAACAACATCTTCACGCAGATCGCGCTGTTCGTGCTGGTGGGCCTCGCGTCGAAGAATGCGATCCTGATCGTGGAATTCGCCCGCGAACTGGAGCTGCATGGCCGCAGCGTGGTGCAGGCCGCGCTCGAAGCCTGCCGCCTGCGGTTGCGTCCGATCCTGATGACGTCGATCGCCTTCATCATGGGCGTGGTACCGCTGGTGTTCTCCAGCGGGGCCGGCGCCGAAATGCGGCATGCAATGGGCGTGGCGGTGTTCGCCGGCATGCTGGGCGTGACGCTGTTCGGGCTGTTCCTGACGCCGGTGTTCTATGTGCTGTTGCGCACGCTGGCAAAACGTTTTGAAAAAGAACCGGCAGCAGCCGTGGCACACACGGAAGCCAAGCCGGAAGG